>JBCCOR010000357.1:0-5381 GCA_039025295.1 Acidobacteriota bacterium | reverse complement strand
TCGCCAGCGCCGCCTCGGCGCTGCGCGCCGCCGCCCGCGCCTGCAGCAGACGCTCGGCGGCCGGCAGGCCGTCGAGGGCGCGCGCGGCGAGCGCGACGGTTTCGTCGTGCCAGCCGCGGATGGCCGCGACCTCGGCGGCGAAGAGATCGAAATACGCCGCCGCCATCGGCAGATCGGCCTCGAGCGGACGCACGTGGCGCAGCGCCTCGCTGACGACGCCCGGGCCGAGCAGCGGCACCAGCGCCGGTTTGATCCACTCGCTGATCTCGATCGAGCCCGCCAGATGCGGACGCAGGCTGGCGTAGAGCAGGCGCGACTCGGTGAACGCCGCCGCCGCGCGCCGGCCGGCGAGCCACGACGACAGCCGATGGCGCAGCGCCCGCGCGCGCAGGCCGACCGCGTCGCCCAGTCGCGACCACGAGGCTTCTTCCTCGAGGCGCGTGGCCGCCAGGGCGTGCGCGCGATGCGCCAGGAGCGCCGCGGCGGCGGTCATCTGGACGCCCTCGGAGCTGGTGAAGCCGGTGCGGTCGGGGCGCGCCAGCATGCGCTCCCCGAGGGTGACCGCGTCGCCGCCGCGGCCGGCGACGAGCAGCAGCAGGGCCGACGCCATCTCGATCTCGGCGCGGTTCTGCTCGTCGACGAAGAGCGGCTGGCGATCGCGCCAGCCGAGCATGCCGCGCAGCGCGTCGGCGGCCTCGGCGGTGCGGCCGGCGCCGGTGTACAGCTCGAGCAGATCGAGCCACGGATTGGCGACCGTGCCGACCGCGAAGCGCCGCGTCGCCTCCATCAGCCGGGTCTCGGCCTCGTCGAAGCGCAGCACGCCGAACGCCGACTCGGCGGCGTTGGTGAAGGCGGTGGGCGCGTCGCTGCCCTGGAACGCGGCGAAGTCGGCGGCCGCCGAGCACGCCGCATACGACGCCATGCGGCGATGCTGCTCGGCCTCGATCGCACACAGCGCGGTCTGCGCGATCAGGATCTGGTCGGGATCGTCGGTCGCCAGGCCGGCCTCGGCGGCGGCGCGCGCCTCGTCGTAGCGGCGCAGGCGCATCAGCGGCCAGCCGGCCTCGGCCGGCGAGAAGCGGCCGTAGTAGATCTCGAGATCGCGCAGATGGCTGAGCTTGTCCTCGTGGTTGCCCATCGCGCCGTGGACGTAGGCGAGCTCGACCAGCGCCAGCAGATGCCAGGCGTAGGGCGTGCCGGTCTCGGGCGTTTCGCCGTAGCGCAGCTCGTACAGCGCGCGCGCCCGCTGCAGATGGAAGAGCGCGCGCGGCAGGTTGGTTTCGCCGCGGTGCAGGATGATGCCGAGCAGCGCGTGGCCGGCGAGATCGTCGGCGTTGACGCGCAGCAGCGCCTCGGCGCGTTCGCGCGCGCCGACGTAGCGACCCTCCTCGACCATGCGCAGGGCGTCCATCGCCTCGGGTCGGTTGCCGAGGCTCGACAGCAGCCCGGGCGCGCTGCCGTCGTCGGCCTCGGCCTGCGCGCCGAGCGGTGCGGCGAGCGCGACGACGAGCGCGAGCGCGGCGACGAGCGCGCGCGCGAGACGCCTCATGCGCGCCGCTTCAGCGTGGCGCGCGCGAGCGTCTCGAGCGCGGGTTCGAGCGCGTCGGCGAGCACGGCGTCGATGCGGTCGACGCCCGGGCCGAGGGTCAGGCGATGCTCGAGCACGCGCGGCGCGAGCGTCAGGATGTCCTCGCCGTTGACGTAGTCGCGGCCGCGGATCGCCGCCAGCACCTGCAGCGCCGGCAGCATCAGCACCAGGCTGCGGGTCGAGTTGCCCTGCAGCACGCGCTCGTCGTCGCGCAGGGCGCGGGCGACGTCGACCAGCGCCGCCATCACCGACCGGTCGATCGCGACCTGTTCGTCGAAGATCCGACGCGCCGCCAGCACCTGGTCGTGGCGCACGGGCGCGATCGCGTCCTGGTTGGCGCGCCGGCTGCGGTAGGTCTCGAGCACCACCAGCTCGGCGTCGCGCTCGATGTGCTCCATGCGGATCTTGAACAGGAAGCGGTCGAGCTGCGGCACCGGCAGCGGGTAGGTGCCGGTGAGGTCGAGCGGGTTCTGGGTGGCGATGACGAAGAAGAGATCGTCGAGCGGGTAGGTGACGTTGTCGGCCGTGATCTGCTTCTCGGCCATCGCCTCGAGCATCGCCGCCTGCACCTTGGGCGAGGTGCGGTTGATCTCGTCGGCGAGCACGACGTGGGCGAAGAGCGGACCGGGCCGGAAGCTGACCTGGTTGGCGTCGGCGTCGAAGATCGAGACGCCGGTGATGTCCGACGGCAGCAGATCGGGCGTGAACTGGATCCGCCGGAAGGGCGCGAGTTGATCGCCCGAGGCGCCGAGGATGGCGCTGCCGAGGGTTTTCGCCAGGGTCGTCTTGCCCGAGCCCGGGTAGTCCTCGAGCAGCACGTGGCCGTCGGCGACGAGCGCGATCAAGACCAGATCGATGACGTCGTCGCGCCCGAGCACCTGCTGGCCGACCCGGCGGCGCAGGCGATCGAGCGCCGCGACCGCGCTCGCCAGATCGACGACCGCGTCGCTCGGGCCGGGGGCGATCGGCGGCGCGTGCGGCGGCGCCGGCCCTGGATCGATGGGCGCGGCGCCGACCTGCGGCAGTTCACCGCCCGGCAGGGTGTGCTGCGCGGCCTCGTCGGCGACCGAGACGACCGGCGCCGATCGCGACGCGAGCGCTGCGGCCACGGCCGGATCCTGCGCGCCGGACGCGAGGATGTCGGGCATCGGCGCGTCGGTCTCGTCCAGCGGCGGCACGTACGGCGGCGCGGCGGGCGCCGCAGGGGTTGCGGCGACGGCGGAGGCCGTCGACGTGGACGCGTCGGGCGGCGTGGGCGCCGCGGGCGAGTGCGGGTTGGAATGATCGTCCATCGAAGGTCCTCGCGCGCTCAGCGGGCGCGCAGCCAGGCGGTCGGGTCGAGAACGCCCAGCGCGCGGCGCCAGGCGGGGGTTGCGGCGCGCACCTCGCGGTGCACGCGCGCGACGAGATCGTGCAGATGATCGGGTTCGGCGCGCTGGCGCGAGCCGAGCGCGTCGCCGGCGTGCCAGGCGGTGAGCTCGACGAAGGCCGGCGCCTGCGCGGCGGCGCGCCGGGCGAAGCCTTCGCGGTTTTCGCCCACGCGGCGGCGCACGCCGACCTCGGCCAGGCGGTCGAGCGCGGCGCGGTAGCCGAGCCGCGGCAGCGCGTCGGGCGCGGCCAGGCGCGGCGCGAACCGGCGGTAGAGCTTGGTGGCGTAGGCGCCGACGACCAGCAGCACCAGCGCTAGCGCGGCGAGGCGCAGCAGCAGGCGCAGCGCGGCGGCCAGGGGCGAGGCGCTGGGCGGCGCGGCTTCCTCGAGATCGTTCTGGCGCATCATTTCGCCGAGCATGCGCTGCAGGGCGAGATCGGGCTGGGCCGTGGGCTCGTCGAGGGTCTGCTGCGGCGCCGGATCGACCACCACCCAGCCGATGCCCTCGATGTAGATCTCGGGCCAGGCGTGGGCGTCGAGGCTGCGGACCATCACCGTCGAGCCGTCGCCGCGGGCGTCGGCGGCGACCGCGTAGCCGGCGGCGACGCGGGTCGGGATGTCGAGGCTGCGCAGCAGGAAGGCGGCGGCGTGCGCGAAGTGGACGCAGTAGCCGGTCTTGTTGCCGAAGAGGAACGACGCGGTCGGGTCCTGCGTGCCGGCGTGGCGGCTGCTGCGGCTGTAGATGCCGTTTTCGTCGAGGTACTGCTTGACCATCAGCGCGCGCGCCAGCGGGTCGAGCTTATAGTCCGCGTTGAGCGTCGCGATCAGCTGGCGGGCGAGCTCGGCGTAGCGCAGATCGCTGGGCGCGTCGGTGTAGTGCGCCCACTGCGCCTCGCTCCAGTCGGCCGCGCCCGGACGCCGGCCGAGCAGCGCCTCGTAGGGCTCGACCGGCACGTGCGAGGTGACCTCGTAGGCGCGCTGGAAGCGCATCGGATTCGGGTTTTCGAGCGCCTCGAGCCGCGCCGGGGCGTCGAGCGCGAACGGACGCACGTGCTCGACCATGAGGCCGATGCTGGTGCGCAGCGGCCGCCGACCGACGCCGGCCTGCTCGACGTCATCGACCAGCACGAGCGGCTCGAGGCCGGGGAAGCGCGGCACGACGTCGCCGTCGACGTCGTTGCGCAGCGCCTGCACCAGGCGACGGCCGTTGTACTGCGAGAACGCCGCCTGGCGGAAGTAGTAGACGCCCGACGGCGGCGCGTAGTCGTCGCGCAGCACGACCACCGCCACCGGCGACGCGTTCGAGCCGCCGTCGTATTCGTCGCGGAACGCCAGATCGCTCAGATCGCGGCTGCCCTGGCCGGCGTCGGCGTTTTCGTCGGGCTGCGGTTCGCCCGGCGCGGGCGAGGCTTCCTGCTCGGCGTCTTCGCCTTCGGTCGGATCGCCGGTCAGCCCGAGTCCTTCGCCCTGGCGCGCCGTCGGCGGACCGCTGAGCTGGACGAAGACGAGCATCGCCAGCGCGAGCACGGCGAGCGCGCCGAGATGCAGCGGCATGCGGTGCGGTCGGCCTTCGCCGAGCAGCAGGCCGGCGAGGAAGAGCGCGCTCGCGGCGCCCAGGCCGAGCAGCACCAGGCCCGGATCGATACCGCGCGCCCAGGCCCAGTCGCCGATCAGGAGCGGCCGATGGACCATGCCGCCGCGGTGGGCGGCCAGGCTGGCGACCGGCGCGAGCGCCGCCGCGGCGACCTCGAGCACGCCGAAGACGCCGTGGCGCCGGGCGAGGAAGCGCAGCGCGGCGGTTGCGGCCAGCGCCAGGCTGCCCCAGCGCACGGCGTCGCTCAGCTGCAGCGCGGCGAGCGGACCGAGCCAGGCCGGCAGCCAGGGCAGGCGCACGATCAGCATCGCCAGGGTCAGCGCGGCGAGCGCGCCGGCGCCGGTCGCGAGCAGCATCGCGCGCTGGCGCAGCGGCGTGCGCACCGCCAGCCACTGGCCGAGCAGCACGCCGGCCGCCGCGCCGAGGGCGGCGGTGACGATGCCGCTGGTCATCGCCAGCGGCCAGCACAGGACGATCGCCGCCAGCGCCATCGCGACGGCGCGCGCCCACGGCCAGCGGCGCAGGGGAAAGGCGTCGGGCGCGGTCTCGGGGCGGAGGAGCGGGGTCGGGATTCGGGTCATGGTGCGACTCGCAGGCCGGATCGGTTTCAGGCCGCCAGCGCCGACAGGCCGTCGGCGCGCGGCTGGGCCAGCACCGCGCCGCTCGGCCGGTCGACGACCGTCACCGGGCAGCCGGCGGTGGTGAGCGTGCGCAGCACGGCGTCGAGGGCCTCGCCCGCAACGCCGCGCACGTGCGGCTCGGTCAGCAGGAGCCGGCGCCACAGGGTGGGCGGCGGACGACGGTCGACGCCGTCGACGGCGAGCACGAAG
>JBCCOR010000356.1:0-5393 GCA_039025295.1 Acidobacteriota bacterium | reverse complement strand
GCGCACGGTCAGCCTGACCGGACTGCCCGCGGCGTGCAGCGGCCTGACCTTCGAGGACGTCCTCGACGGCGGCACCGACCACACCGCCGCCGGCACCAGCCTGACCGTGACCGGCGTCGGCAGCCTGACCAGCGCTGTTCTCGTGCCGCCCTTCATCGACGCCGCCGTGCGCAGCGACAGCGAGCCGGCGATGCTGCCGGTCGATCAGATCGACGCGGTCGGTGACGCGGTGATCGAGGTGCTGCCGGGCGGCGGCAGCACCGTGCTCCTGACCTTCGAGGTGCGCGACATCGCCGGCCAGCTGGCGCCGGCCGGCCTGATGATCGACGTCGCCCTCGCCGGCAGCGGCACGCTCGACGCCAGCCGCATCACCACCGACGGCAGCGGCCGCGCGTCGGTGACCTACAACCTGCCGGCCCTGCCGGGCGTCGTGCGACCCGGCGCGGCGCACGTGCGGGCGTCGATCGCGCGCACGGGCCGCCCGACGGTCGAGACCAGCGCGCTCGTCGTCTACAACGCGGGCGCGTCGATCGCGCGCGCCGACCGCGCGCTGACCGGCATCGGCCCCGAGGTCGTCTCGCTCACGGGCTCGGCCGAAGGCGCGTCGGCGCCGCTTCTGGTGGTCAAGGAAGGCATCGGCGAGCCGATCGTCGGCCTCGTCGGCTACGCCACCAACCCGCAGCTCGTGGCGCCGCAGACGTCGGTCGCCTCCGACTACGCGCTCGTCACCCTCGACGACGCGATCAACGTCGACCGCGTCGATCTGAAGATCGGCTACAGCGATGCCTCGGGCGAAGCCGACCACCGCGTGCTGTGGTGGACCGGCACCGGCTGGCGCGACGTTTCGCAGCGCGCGGTCGACGTCGCCAACGACCTCGTACCGCTGGTGATCGACAACGCGTCGACCCCGTCGTTGGCCGATCTCGCCGACGGCAGCGGCGCGACCTTCGTCGTCGTGCGCGGTCCGGCGGGCGCCGATCTCAGCCTGACGCTCGACGTGCCCGACACGTCGATTCCGGTCAACGCGTCGACCACGTTCACGATCACGCTGACCAACGACGCGCTCAGCGAGACGACGGCCGAGAACATCACCGTCGACGTCGCGCTGCCGCCCGAGATCAGCTTCGACGGCTGGACGCTGACCGACGGCACGCTCATCGGCGGCGTGTGGACCGTGCCCGCGCTGGCGCCGGGCGCCTCGACCGTGCTGACGATCGACGGCACCGTGCTCGAGACCGGCATGATCCTCTACGACGTCGAGGTCACGGCCGCCGACAACCCCGATCCCGACTCGACGCCGGGCGACGGCGCGGGCGACGACGCGGCCGTGCTCGGCCTGACCGGCGGCCAGGCGACGAACGACCTGGCGTTCACGGTGTCGACCTTCGCCAACTATGCGTTCCGCGGCGAGGTCATCACCCTCACGGTGACGGCCACCAACGCGGGACCGAGCACGGTGATCGACGGCTTCGTGGTCGTCGACCAGCCCGGGCAGACGACCAGCTTCAACTGGAGCTGCGTCGGCACGGGCCTCGCGACCTGCACCGCCTCCGGCTCGGGCAGCTTCTTCGACGAAGTCGACATCCCGGTCGGCGGCGCGGTGACCTACACGATCGACGTCGGCATCGCGATCGACGCCACGCCGGCGATCCTCTTCGGCGGCAGCGTTGCGCCGCCGGTGGGCTCCGACGATCCCGACACCGACAACAACGCCGCCGACCTGGCGCTCGTCGCGAGCGCGCCGCCGTTCTTCGACGACGGCTTCGAGAGCGCCGACACCTCGGTGTGGACGGCGACGGTGCCGACGGCGCGGCTCGTGACCGAAACGTTCGGCGCGCCGCGCGGTGACCACGAAACGACGATCCGGCTCGACGCCAAGAGCCGCCGCGATCTCGGCGCGACGCCGACGCCGCTGTGGCTCGGCGCGAACGCCGACGGCCGCACGATCGCCGCGCTCGAGGCACGGCGCACGGCCGACGGCGACGTCGCCGTGCGGATCGGCTGGTCGTCGGCAGACGGCTGGCAGGTCAGCGCGTGGGCACCGCTGGTGGTCGATGCGAACGAGACGGTCGCCCTCGACGTCGTCTGGCGCCGCGCCGGCGCCGACGCGTCGGACGGCGCGCTCCTGATCGGCCGCGGCGACGACGCGCTCGTCGTCTGGCACGACGCGCTGCCCGACGCGGGCGCGCTCGGGAGCGTGCGCCAGCTGCGCTGAGTCGACTGATCGCGCCGCCCTGCCGTCGATCGGCGGGGCGGCGCGCATCGTGGATCGACACATTGACGAGCGCACCGAGGCCTGCGTATTCTTTTTGAATGCGCACGGTAAAACGATGGGTCGCGGCGGCACTGGGCATCCTTTGGTTGCTGCCAAGCCTGGCGATTTGCTGCCTGGGCTTCCATCTGGCGCTGGCGCATCATCCGCATGCGCACGGTGAGCACGCGCACGCCGAACACGCCTCGGCGGCCGTCGTGGCGGAGATCGTCTTTCACGGTCATCACCACGCGCACGCCGACACGGCGGACCATTCGCACCCGACGATCCACACGCTCTCGCGCCTTCCCGAGCGCCCGAGCATCGCGCAGGCGCCTGTCGATCGACCGTTCGCGCATGCGAACACCGCATCGCGCGCGATCGATCGAATCGACGCGCCACCCCGCGCCGTACCCGCACTCTTCCATACGCACTGTGCCCTGTTGATTTGATTCAGAGGGTGAGGCCCCGGACGCGTCGTGCGTCCGAACCTTCCACCTGAATCGGAGTCAACATGCCTCTCCACGCCTTCACCGGCTTCCTGCCGGTTCTCTTTGCCGTGTCCGGCGCGGGCGCCGCACCGACGGTGACCGAAGCCGAGCTGCTCGCACGGCTGCGACGCGACGCGCCGGCCGTCGTCTCGATCGCATCCGATCTGCCGCGGGCCCGCGCCGCGCTGCTCGACGCGCGCGCGCTGCCCAACCCCGTGCTCGAACTGACGCACGAAGACCCGGGCGACGCCGACGCCCAGACCGAATGGCGGCTCACCTGGCAGCTGCCGAGCGCCGCGCGTCGATTCGACGTCGACGCCGCCCAGACCTCGATCGAAGCCGCCACGGCGCGGTTCGATCACCGCGTTCGTGCGCTTCGCGCGCGTGTGCGCGAAGCCTACGCCGACTGGGCCGTTGCCGCGGCCCGCCACGCGCGCCTCGCCACCGCTGTCGCGCAGCTCGAGTCACTGACCGCGCGGGAACGCGCGCGCGCCGACCGGGGCGAATCGTCCGGCCTCGACGCGCGCCGACTCCAGCTCGCTGCGACCACGCTCGACGCGCAGCGCGCGCTGGAAGCGGCCGCGCTGCGCCGCGCGCGCGGCGCGATCCAGCCGTGGTGGCCGGATCTCCATCCGGACGCCCAACCGATCTTGCCGACGCCGTCGAGCCCCTGCGGCGACGCATCGTCCGATCGCGCGCACCCGCGGGTCGCCGCCCTGCGCGCGGACGCCCGGGCTGCCGCGCTGACGCGCGAGGCGCGCAGCCGCTTCGTCGAGGCGCCGGCCCTGACGATCGGCTGGCTGCAGCAAGACGCCGCAGGCGTCGACCCGCACGGCCCGGTTGTCGGCGTGACCTGGTCGGCGCCGCTCTTCGATCGGCGACGCGGCGCGCGCCTCGCCGCCGAGGCGCGCGCCAGCGCCCTTCAGGCCGACGCCGATCTGGCAGCGCAGGAGATCGCAGCCCAGCGCGCGGACGCCCGCGCGCGCTGCGAAGCACTGACGCGCGAAGCCGTCGCGGCGCGCGACGCGCTGCAGTCGAATGCCGACATGCGGACGGCGGCCGAAACCGCCTTTCGCTACGGCGAGCTGCCGCTCACGGACCTGCTCGACGTCGAGCGTGCCACGCGCGACGCGCATCTCGCCTGGCTTGCGCTGCACGCCGCCGCGCTGACCGCGCACCGCGAACTCGACGCGCTCGCACCGGCCGCTTCACACCACACCTTCGATCCCACCGAGGTCCACGACCCATGATCCATCGACGCCTGTCCCATGCCTTCCTCCCGCTCGTCATCCTCCTGATCGCCCTGTCGGCCGCCTGCCACGCACCGTCCGACGACGCACCGACGCCTTCGACCGACGCGCCGGCGCCGGCCGCCGAGTCCGCGGCGGCCGACGACGTGACCGACGAACCGGCCTATCCCGAAGACGTCAGCACAGAGGCACTCGACGCCGACGACATGGCGCAGCAGGAAACCCACACGCACGCAGACGATGCGCACGACCATGAGCACGGCGATCACGAACACGGCGACCACGCGCACGGCGACCATGAACACGGTGACCACGCGCACGGCGATCATGAACACGGCGAACAGGGCGACCATGAGCACGACGACCACCCGCACGGCGACGAGCACGATCGTGCGCACTGAGCGCTCGAGACGCCGATGGCCATGGCCGCGGACGTTCGTTCTCTGCCTGCTTGCCGGCTGCTGCTGGATGCTCACCGCGTGCCACCACCACGACGCCCACGACGATCACCACGACCATGACCACCCCAGCGACCACGGGTCGGCGACGGCCGCAGGCTGGGCGATCACGGCCTGGGGTGAACACGTCGAACTCTTTCCGAAAAGCGACGTCCTGATCGCGGGCACGGCGTCGACGGCGCACGTGCACGTCACGCGTCTCGCCGACTTCTCACCGCTCACCGACGGCGCCGTATCGATGATTCTGCGTGGGCCGAACGGCGACGAGGTGTTCCGCGCCGACGCGCCGACGCGCCCCGGCGTGTTCGACATCGCACTCACGCCGCAGGCGACGGGCGAATTCGATCTCGTCTTCCGCGTCGAGGCGGCCGGCATCGACGAAGCGGTTCGCGGCGGACGCGTCCGCGTCGGCACCGCAGCCGATCCGGGCGGCATCGTGGTCGCGCCCGCGCCCCGAGGCGGCACCGACGGCGGCGAGCCCCTGCCGCTGCGCAAGGAAGCCCAGTGGCGCAGCGACTTCGCCACGTCGTGGGTGCGGCGCGGCGCGCTGGCGCGCAGCCTCGAAGGCTGGGTGCAGGTGCGTCCGCCGGCCGGCGGCGAGCGCCGGCTGGCGTCGCCGCGCGCCCGGGGGGGCAGCGCGGCCGACGCCTGGCCGTTTCCCGGCCAGCGCGTCGCGGGCGGCGCGCCGCTCGTTCGGATCACACCCCTGGTGGCCGCCGAGCGCAGCCTCGCTTCGCTCGAGGCCGCGGTCGCCGAGCGTGCGATCGAGGCGCGCGCCGCGGCCGAGCGGCTGGCGCGCCTCGAACAGCTGCTCGCGCTCGAAGCGGTGAGCCTGCGCGACGTCGAAGAGGCCCGCTACCGGACCGAGATCCTGACCACGCAGCGCGCGGCGGCCGACGACGATCTGCAGGCGGCGCGGGCAGCGCGCCAGCGCGGCGCGTCG
>JBCCOR010000355.1:0-5395 GCA_039025295.1 Acidobacteriota bacterium | reverse complement strand
CGCATCGACGTGAGATAGCCCGGGATCGACGCGAGGTAGCCGCGGTCGTAGTTCAGCGTCAGCGCGCTCGACGGTCCGGCGCCGTCGCGCGTGCACGCGCCGTGCGTGCAGCGCGGGTACGTGAGCTTCGTCACGCTGCCGAGAGCGGCGTATGACCACGCCTGCGTGAAGCGCTGACCGCCGCTGATCTCGGTCGTCTTGCTCGACACCGCGCCGCCCGGGCTGCCGTGACTGTAGCGCTCGGTGACCGCGATGTCGGTCACGAGCGACGGCGCCCACGGGATGCGGATCCAGTTGTGGCCGATCGCCTCGACCAGGCGATTCGTCGAGCGGCCCGAGGTGCCGTAGCGATAGGACTGCCACGGGCGATGCGAGCCGTTCTCGCGCACCTCGACCAGGCGCTCGAAGGCGTCGTAGGAAAAGAGCAAATCGCTCGTACCGTCCTTGATCTGCCGCGCACGGCCGCGAGCATCGTGTTTGCTGTAGGTGGTCGTACCGCTCTCAGGATGTGTTTCCGACAGCAGGAAACCGCGGCCGTCGTAGTCAAAGCTGCGCGTCTGCGAAGGGCCGCCACCGCGCGGCTTGATCGTGGCGACGCGCAGCCGGTCGGCGACGTCGTACGTGTATCTCGCCTCGGCGCCACCCGCAGGTTCGAGGACCTGCAGCAGTCGACCGCGGGCGTCGTAGCGCTCGATCGTCGAGTACGCCGTCTCGCCGTGCTCGCTCGTCGCGACCTTCTGCGTTCGCACCACCTCGCGAATGCCGCGGTAGGTGAAATCCACGTGTGCGCCGTCAGGTTGCGTGATCCGCCAAGCGCGACCGAAGGCGTCGTAATCGTCGTAGGTCGTCCAACGGGCGGGCTTGCCGCCGCCGTGCCAGGTCGAGACGCGCTTCAGCTCCCCGGAGGCGTGCCGCTCGGTCAGCCGTTCGGCCCAGACGGCGCCCGGCATCAATCGGCGCTCTTTCCACAGGCGACCATGGCCATCGAAGTACAGCTCCTCGCGGGCGATCGGCGTCGCCGTCATCGAGCCGTTCGGACGGTAGAAGAGCTCCATCTTCGGCCCGGTCGCGACGATCGAGTGTCGGATCTGCACCCACGCGCCGCCGTGAGCGGCACTGGGCTTGACCGCCGTGACGTGGTGGAGCTGATCGTAGTCGTACGCGATCTCGAGCCCGGACGCGTCGCGCTCCGACAGGATCACGCCGGAGCGGTCGACCGTGCGGTCGAGCAGATGCCAGTCGGCGCCGCGGTACGTCGACTTCGTGCGGACGCCGTGCGCGTATTCGTGGTCGATCGTCACCTCGCCGCCAACGGCGAGTTCGTCGAGCACGTGCTGGGGAAGGTCTTTGAAGGGGTCAGGATGCTGCGGAACCTCGCCGGCCGCGGCCGGTGACGCGGTGACGAGCGCCAGCAGCGCGGTGAGGAGAGACAGCAGAAGGTGATTCGGTCGCATGGGTTCTCCCAGAGAGAAGGTGTCCTACCTAACCAAACGGTTGCAGGACGGGAAATCCCAAAGTTCAGGACCAAATTTTTTGTAAAAACTCACCCGCGCAGCGCTGCGGAAATTTCGTTTGCCCTTCGGACGATCCCGTCCAGGCGCACCGAGCCCGGGTCGGAGGCGTGATCGGGCAAAGGGTAAAAGAGTCAGAGGGAAGAGGGTAACGACCTCGCCACGCGAAAGCCCAAGAAGTCGTTGCGGTAGGAGGGAGCGCCCCTGTAGCGGTACGCGACGCGCGCGAACCGCGGGATGAGCCTCCAAGAACCGCCGCGGAGCACCCGGAACGAGGCGCGGGGGGTATCGATCCACGCGCTGCCGTCGGTTGGCGCACCGCTGTAATTTCCGTGCCAATCGTCTTCCACCCATTCCCGCACGTTGCCAGCCATGTCGCACAGCCCTTGCTCGGTATTGCCCAGCGGTTTCGAACACACGGCCTGCGTATGCGCCATACCGTCGCATCCGGTTCCGAGCTGTTGCTCGCTGAGCACAGCACGTTGGCACGTCGCGGCTTCGTCGCCCCACGGATAGGCACGATCCAAACCCGCGCTGCGCGCCGCGTACTCCCACTCCGCCTCGCTCGGCAGACGCATCCCAGCCCAAGCAGCGTACCGCTGTGCTTCGTACCAGCTCATGCAGTTCATCGGATGATTGGCACGATCTTCGATCGGCCAATTGCAGCTACTTAGCTCCGACGTCGGCTCGTCACAACCACCCGCCTCGACGCAGGCGCGGTACTGCGCCACGGTCACTTCGGTCCGCGAAATCTCGAATGCCTGGATCTCGACGCGGCGCACCGGACGTTCGTCGGCATACGCGCTGTCTGCGTCGCCCATCAGGAAGGAGCCGACGGGCAGCTGGATCATCTCCGGCATATGGCTGACGGGCGGTTCGGTCGCGGATGAGGGCGCTTCGATCGATTTCTCGGTGACGATCGGCTCCTCGTTGATCGAAGCCTGATCAGGCTCAATCACCGCTGGCGCCTCTGACGTCTCGGCCGAGGGCTGATCTTGATCCGACGGCGTAGGCCTCAAGAGAGGCCGTTCAGCGCTAGGCAAATCGATCCGGCTCGGCACGTACACCGCTGCGAGAACCACCAAGCCCACCACAGCCATCCAAACAGCCGCCCTCTTCCAACCAAGCGGAGTACGACGCACGACAGCAACCTGCGGCTTGCGCGGCGCAGGCGGCTTGGCCACACGTCGCGCAGCCGGCACAGGACGCTTTCGTTCAGGCGCAGGAGGCGGAACGATCGGCGCACGCGTGGGCGCCGGCGGCACGGCCACGGGCGGTTGCACCCGCATCGCCTTCCGCAGCGACCGAGTCAGCTCCGTCGTTGAAGAAGGCCGCCGTGCCGGATCAACGTTGAGCGCCTGACGCAAGACCTCGCGCACGGCATCCGAGACATCGAGATGCTGCAAGAACGCCGCTCGATCGTGCACGAATCGCGGATCGAGCGCCTTGCCCTGCAGCGCAAAAACCCACGTCGCCGCCAGCGCATAGACGTCACACGCCGCCGTCACCGCCGCCGCGTCCATCAGGCTCTCCGGCGCCGCGTACGTGAACGACCCCATGCCTGCGCGCGTGCGCGTCATGCCCGTCGTGTCGTTGGCGCGCACCAGGTCGAAGTCGGCCAGCTTCGGCGTGCCGTCCGCGGCGAGCAAGATGTTCGCCGGCTTGACGTCGCGATGGATCACGCCGCGCGCATGCGCGTAGTCGAGCGCCTCGGCGATCCGCGCCAGCGCGTCGAGGCGCTGATTCAGGTCGAGTCGACCGTCGAGCACCGCGCGGCGGAAGTCGCCGCCGGCCAAGTACTCCATCGCGTAGAACGCCCAGCCGCCCTCGACCATCGGCGCGGCCACGACCTTCACGATGTGCGGATGATCGAGCTTCTCCATCTGCTCGGCGCCGCGGAAGAGACGATCGCGGCGCTCCTCGCTGCTGCTGTACTGGCCGTGCAGCACCTTGATCGCCACGTCGTCGGGCCTCTGCCGATCGATCGCCAGCCACACCGTCGCGAAGCCGCCGCGGCCGAGCTGGCGAACCAGCTGATAGCGACCGTCCGCCAGGGGATAGCCCGCTGGAAGCTGTGGACCGGTGCGCATCTCGCGCTTCAGCGTCAAGATCTGCGTATCGATCTCGGTCGTGTCTGCACCGGCATCGCGCAGCGAATCGCGCCGCGCGTAGGCTGTTTCCAACGCGGGCGACAGCCGTCGGTACGATCTGGGCACCGCCGATGGCGACGACGCCTTGCGTCCGCCGCGCACCAGGCGCGCCACCTCCTCCGCAAACCTCGCCAGCTCGGAATCGACGTCATCCGCCGTCTGCAGCGGCTTCGCTTTGCTCGGCCGCATCTGCAAATCGGCGAGCCACGGCTGTTGTTTCCATGCACATTCGCGCAGCAGCAATGGAATGAGTCGCACGCCCGCTTGCGCGCGCCGCTTCAGCAGGCGGGGAATCTCGATCCGGCGAATGAAGTCGGAGTCGAGGAAATCGACCGACACGAGAAGAATCGCCGCGTCGGCCCGCGCGAGGGCCTGCTCGATCTCCGCGAACCACGCGTCGCCGACCGCGATCCGCTGATCGTCCCAGAGATCGACGCGCGGCTCGCTCTCGCCGTCGCGAAACGCGACGCGCACATGCTTCAAGACGCGGTCTTTCCACGCCGTGTCCTGGTGGCTGTAGCTGATGAACAGGCGCGGACGGTCGTCCGCGGCCCGGGCGTCGTCGGTCAAGGTCCTCCCTCCGGTGGCGGGATTCTACCCGCACCGGTCCCATGCATCGGAAGCCAGCTCGCGCACGCAGCGGGAACCGGCGGCGCGCCGAAGTCGGAGACGTCCTGGAGGGACAGACCGTCGAGGCGATCGCCGATCGGGGATCGGCTTATATCAGGCGAATACCGTCACTGCGCAGACATAGATTCATATCAATACCATCACTGTACATTCGCTCGAATCAATCGCCCCTAAAGTCTTGTTCGAAACGAGCAATCGCCTCCTGGATGGTAGGCCAGCACGGCGAGCGATCGGAAGGCGCCTGCTCGAACAAGAGCTCAAGAATCTCGATATCTCGCTCGACAACGCTTTCTTTCTCAAAAGGCGGATAGAGATGATCTACATTTTGAACGCAAAATTGATTCGACTGCAGATCTTCGAAGCAGCAGTAGCGCAGCAGGCAATCCTGCGTGCGTGCAAAAACGTACAACTTGCGATAGAGCCGATGTTCGCTCATTCTTCCCTCTGGACAGCCATTGCAGTCCCTGCACTACTCCAAGCTCGTGAAACAGAAAGCGCGCCGGCTACGGACTACAGAAGCGCGCCCGCATGTAGTCGAGCTCGACCTGGACGCCGCCGCTGCCTGCGAGCGTACCAAAATCGCGCTCGCGACCTGTGAAGCGCTTGCGCTCCGAAGCGCCATACGACGCAGCAAGATCGGTTGGCTTACCGAAGCCCAAGAAGTGCTGGGTTTGCAAGCCGTCGTGGCGATCGCTGATCAGGCACGGCGTGTCGAGATGGTCGAAGACGACACCCTGCGCAACGAAGAGCGGGGTTCCATGGCTGTAGCGCCACGCAGGACGACCGCCCTTCGAATACCGTCGCAGCTCACACTACGGTTGCCCTTTGGCATGTCGTTTGGGGTCGTATCCCCAAACCTGCAGCCAATCCCCGTGCAAGCGAACAGCATCCTTGTCCCATTCCCCATAGCTAACGGCATCGCAGCATGAACTGGGTTCTCCGTCCTTCCCCAATGATGTGATTCGGTAGACATTTTGACCATCGGCATCGATACGCTCTACGAGCATCGGTCTCCGCCAACCATCAATCGAGTAGCCAGCATGGCCATGTCGCTCAACGAAATCCTGGAGACCGCCCGGGGAGAGATCCGTAGGCTTATGCTTG
>JBCCOR010000354.1:0-5397 GCA_039025295.1 Acidobacteriota bacterium | reverse complement strand
GGGATCGATCGTCACCCCCTCGGCCGCCTCGCGCAGCGCGACCGCGGTGCGGAAGCCGACCCTCAGCGTGAACTCGACGTCGCCGCGCTGGCTGCGCTGCTCCGACGCCAGCACCGGCCGCTCGAAGGCCGAGTCGGCGTAGAGCCGGTCGATGAACGCCAGCATCGCCTCGCCGTCGCGCGCCACGGCCTGCAGATCGAGCGACACCGCCCGATAGAGCGGCTCGTCGAAGGCGCTGCGCGGCAGGCGGTTGGCCGAGCGACCGCGCGACGTCGCGCGGCGACGGCCGCGGGTTTCGTCGTCGCCCAGGAGGTCGGGCCGCACGTTGACCAGCCGCACCTCGTCGGGCAACACCGTCTCGAGCCGCTCGAAGAGCAGGCTCCACGGGAACGTGCGGCGCGCGATCAGGCGATTGAAGAAATACGTGCGCACGTTCTGTGCGCCCAGCTCGAGTCGGCCGATCTCGGTGCCGAGCGCGTCGAGGCGCGCCTCTTCGTCACCGATCGCCGTGCGCACCGCCTGCAGCTTGTCGCCGGTCTCGTTGACGCCGGTCAGATGGCCCCAGTAGAGCCACAGGTTGATCGCCGCAAAGAGGGCGAAGGCAATCCACAGTAGCAGCGCGGCGCGATCGACCGGGCGCCGGTTCTCGAACGGACGACGGGCGAGATTGACCGCGCGCATCAGGCGACCTCCAGACGCGCCGCGCCGAGCAGGGTGCCGGCCTCGAGCCACGACAGGCCGGGCTGGTCGCCCGGCTCGAGGCCGAGCGTCGACGACTCGACCGGCTGCGGCGGACGCTCGAAGGCGTCGGCGATCCACGACGACCAGGCGCGGGCGATATCGGGCGAGGCGGCGAGCATCACGTTGGCGGCGCTGTGGCCGAGCTGCTCGTCGAGATACGAGCGCGTCAGCCGCAGATCGCGCAGCACCGCCGTGGCGGTGCCCGCGCTGATGCGGTCGCCGCCCGGCAGCGCTTTGTAGCGGTAGAGCACCGGCTCACCCGCGCGCACGAAGGTCAGCGTGTAGGCGTGGGCGTAGACCGCGATCACGCCGTGGAGCGATGCGTCCTCCTCGTCGAAGCGCGGGGTGAGCGCCGCGCTCAGCGCCAGACTGGCGTTGGTGATGCGGCCGATGTGCACGCCCGCGCGCGTGAACGCGTCTTCGAGCTGCTGCAACAGCTGCTCGATGGCGAAACCGATCATCACCCGCACGCCCGACGTCTCGCCGGCGCCCTCACCGCGGCCGCTGGCGCCGACGCGCGCCGCGTCGGCGGCGAGCGGCGCGACCGCGGTCGCCGCCAGGCGCAGATCCTCGACCCGGAACGGCACCAGCCGCTTGAGCTTGAAGCGCAGCATTTCGTCGCGCAGCTCGCGCTTCGCCGACAGCTCGGGGACGTCGGTGAACGCCAGCCGCAGCCAGTCGTCGGGCAAGACCAGCGACGCCGACGACGGCGCGCCGCCCGGCAGATCGGCCAGGCACGACTCGAGCGCGGCCTGAAAGGCGTCGGCCTCACGCAGCACGCCGCCGAGCGGGCCCTCGGCGAAGCAGCCGGCCGGAAAGCCCGCGCGGTGGTAGTGGCCGTCGAAGCGCAGCGCACCGTCGGCGCGGCGGAACGCACCGTAGCCGATCGCGGCCGCGTCGAGCCAGAACACGTGCGGTGGCGGCGCCTGCGGCTCGAGGCCGAGCAGGCGCTCAATCCACGAAGGTGACTTTGTTGATTTCACGGAGCGTGGTGATTCCCTGGAAAACTTTGTCGAGCGCCGATTCGCGCAGGAAGGTCATGCCCTCTTCTTTCGCCGCCCGCCGGATTTCCGACGCCGGACGGCGCGCGAGGATCAGCTCGCGGATGCTGTCGGAGAGGTTGAGCAGCTCCGACACGGCCAAGCGGCCGTGAAAACCCGTGCCGTTGCATTCGATGCAGCCGGCGCCTTCGAAGAGCTGCACACCCTCGACGTCGTCCGGCGTGAGCCCGCTGAGCTCGAGCAGCCCCGGATCGACCGGCGCCGGACGCCGACAGTGCATGCAGATCTTGCGCACCAGCCGCTGTGCGAGCACGCAGTTCAGGGCGGAGACGAAATTGTACAGATCGACGTTCATGTTCAAAAACCGGCCGAGGACGTCGATGACGTTGTTCGCGTGGACGGTGGTGAACACGAGATGGCCGGTGAGCGCCGACTGGATCGCGATCTGCGCGGTCTGCTCGTCGCGGATCTCACCGACCATGATCTTGTCGGGATCGTGGCGCAGGATCGAGCGCAGACCGCGGGCGAAAGTCAGGCCCTTCTTCTCGTTGACCGGAATCTGCGTGACGCCGCGCAGCTGGTACTCGACCGGATCCTCGATCGTGATGATCTTGTCCTCGGTCGACTGGATCTCCGACAGCGAGGCGTAGAGCGTCGTCGTCTTACCCGAGCCGGTCGGGCCGGTGACCAGCACCATGCCGTAAGGCTCGCGGATGAACTTGCGCAGGTTGTCCATCGTCGGCTGGTCGAAGCCGAGGATGTCGAGGCGCAGGTTCTTGAACTCCTCGCTCATCGACTCCTTGTCGAGGATGCGGATGACGCTGTCCTCACCGTGCACCGTCGGCAGGATCGAGACGCGGAAGTCGATCGTGCGACCGCGCAGGCGCAGCTTGAAGCGGCCGTCCTGCGGGATGCGCTTCTCGGCGATGTCGAGCTCCGACATGACCTTGATGCGGCTGATGATCGTCTGATGATGCCGCTTGTCGATCGGATCCATCGCTTGGTAGAGCGCGCCGTCGATGCGGTATTTGATCACCACCTCGCTGTCGCCGGTCTCGATGTGAATATCGCTCGCGCGCCGCTGGATGGCGTTGAAGAGGGTCGAGTCGACCAGCTTGATGATCGGGCTCGCGTCCTGCGTGATCGCATCGAGGGTCAGGACCTCCTCGCCGTCCTCGTCCTCCTGCACGAGCTGGATGCGAAAGTCCTCGGTGGCCTCGTCGAGCACGCGCTGGGCGCTCTCCGACTTCTGCAGCAGGGCCTCGATCGCGCCCCGCGCGCCGACTTTGATTTCGAGCGGCTGGCCGAGCAGCATCTCGAGCTCGTCGACCTGGCCAACGTCGGTCGGATCGGCCATCACCACCGTCAGGCGGCCGTCGTGCTGGGCCTCGGGAATGAAGCCGTAGCGCAGCATCAGGTCGAACGGGATGCGGCGGAAGAGATCGTTTTGGACGCGCAGGCTGTCGATGTCGACGTAGTCGAGCCCGTAGGTGCGCGCCAGGCGACGCGCGCGGCCGACGCCGAGATCGGCTTCGGTATCGGCATCGTCGGAAGCGACCTCGGCGAGGAGCGCGTTCGGATCGGGAGCATCGTCGAGCAGCGGACTGCGCGGCGCGTCGTCGAGGATTGCCGGCAGCGGCGGGACTTCGGTGTCGGTATGCGGTGCGTTCATGGCAAGCGGTCGTCAGAAGCGAAGAAGGAAACGGCGCGTCGGCTCACTCGCCGACCTGGCCGAGCACGCTGAACATCGGCAGATAGATGGCGATCAGCAGCACGGCGATCAGGATACCCATGATCACCAGCATGGCGGGTTCGATCAGCGAGAGCATGCGCTGAATGCGGGTTTCGGTTTGCTCGTCGAAGTAGTCGGAGACCGAGGTCAGCATCTCGTCGAGCGAGCCGGTCGCCTCGCCGACCTTGATCATGTCGATCGCCATGTGCGGCATGACGTCGGTCGCGTCGAGCGCCTCGTGGAAGGAGCGGCCCTCGCGCACGTCGCGCACCGCCGGCTGCAGGGCGCCGCGCATGTGCCGGTTGCCAACCGCCTCGATCGCGGTGTCGAGCGCCTGCAGCAGCGGAATACCGCCAGCGAGGAGCGTCGCGAGCGAGCGGCACAGCTCGGAGAGCGCGAATTGATGAAAGACCGAGCCCAGCAGCGGCAGCTGCAGGCGCATGCGATCGATCTGCAGGCCGCCGGCCTCGGTGCGCGCCCAGCGCCGCACGAGCCAGCCGCCGCCGATCAGCACCGCCAGGATCAGCAGCAGATTGCTGCGCAGGCCCTGGGTGATGTTGAGGATGGTGCGGGTGAGCGCCGGCAGCTCGGCGCCGAGGTCGGCGTAGAACACCGAAAAGCGCGGCACGACGTAGATCGACAGCACGCCGAGCATGGTGATCGCCAGACCGATCAGCACCGACGGATAGACCAGCGCCGAGGTGACGCGCTTGCGCACGCCGAGCATCAGACGCTGGTAGCGCATGAAGCGGCGCAGCACCTGCTCGAGCTCGCCCGAGCGCTCGCCGGCCTTGAGGGTCGAGGCGTAGAGCGGCGGGAAGAGATCGCCGAAGCTGGCGAACGCCTCCGACAGCTCCTCACCCGACTTGACCCGGTCGCGGATCTCGTTGAGCACCTGGCGAAAGGCGACGTCCTCGACCCGCTCGCCGATCATCTCGAGGCCCTGGAGCAGCGGCAGGCCGGCGCGCAGCAGTGCGGCCAGCTCCTGGTTGAAGGCGAGGAAGGCCTCGGTCGAGATGCGCGGACGCTGGCGCGCGCCCGCGCGCCGCAGCAGGCTCAGACCCTTCGGCTTGATCTCGAAGATTTCCATGCCGCGGCGCTCGAGCTCGCGGCGCAGCGTGGTCGCGTCGCTGCCCTGATGCACCTCGGTGACGATCTGGCCGTCGGGCGTGCCGAGGCGACAGACGAATTGCGTGGCCATGGTGTGCGTCGGATCCGGCGGGGATCGCCCGGGTCAGCGCTGCCCGCCCGCGCCGGCGCGCGGCGTCGGCTTCGGACGGGGCGCGGGCACAGCGTCGGCGGCAACATCGGCCGCGCCGTCGTCGAGCCGGGCAGAGATCGCGACCAGCAGCGCCGGTGCGCCGTCGTCGCCCGACGACAGGACGAAGGCCAGCGGCTTGCCGATCCACAGGTTGAGATGGGTGCGCAGCAGCTCCTCGGGCGACGGGCGACGGCCTTTGTTGGCCGAGACGGCGCCCGGCGGACGCCGGGTGATGCGGAAGTCTTCGACGCGCACGCGACGCTCGCCGAGCACGCTGCCGAGGCGGAATGCGACGCGGTAGTCGTCGCCGAGGTCGTAGGTGACGCGCTCGCCCTCGCTCGAGGTGAGCGCGGCGCGCGCCAGCAGCGTGTAGTCGGCGTAGCGCAGCACGCCGCGCAGGCGGTCGACGAACGCCGACGGCACGCCCATGGTCGGCGTCACCCGCCGCGGCGCGCTGCCGGCCGGCGCGGCGATCGTCGGGGCGTCGGCCCCGCCGGCGGCCAATTCGCCGCCGTCCTGGGCGGCGCGCAGGATGTGGATTTCGAAGCGCAGCGGACGCGGCGGCCGGTCGAAGGCGTCGAGCAGCGCAACGATCTGCTGCACGATCTCCGGCCGATCGCGGACGACGATCGTGTTACTGCCGGGCTGCAGCTCGACGCCGC
>JBCCOR010000353.1:0-5399 GCA_039025295.1 Acidobacteriota bacterium | reverse complement strand
GCCGCCGCCCGCGCCGTCGCGCGCCAGGACGGCGGCGACGAAGAAGACGCCGACGGCGGACTGCGGCCGGTGCTGGTCGACTTCGGCACGGTGTGGTCGGCCGATCTGCGCACGATGACGCGCCTTGGCCAGTTCGTCGGCACGCCGGCCTACATGGCGCCCGAGCAGGTGCGGGGCAGACGCGACGCGCTCGGGCCGGCGGCCGACGTCTACGCGCTCGGGGCGACGCTGTACGCACTCTTGACCGGCGTGCCACCGTTCGACGGTCAAGAGCCGATTCGGCTGCTGCAGCAGGTACTCGACGATGATGCGCCGCGGCTGCGCAGCCGATGGCCGGAGGCGCCGCGGGCGCTCGAAGCGATCGTCGCGCGCTGCTTGGCGAAAGAGCCGTCGGCGCGCTACGCGTCGGCGTCCGATCTTGCGTCCGATCTGCGCAGCCAGCTCGCCGGCCGGCCGGTGGCGGCGCAGGCGACGGGCTGGAGCCTGCGCGTTGCGCGTCGGGTGCGCGGCTGGCGCCGACCGCTGCAGGTCGCGATCGCGATCGCTGCGCTGACCGCGATCGTGCTGAGCGTGCTCGGCTGGCGCGCGCAGCAGCGTCGCACGGCGGTGCAGCGCTACGATCCGATCGGCGCCAGCTTCGAAGGCACGCTGCGCGCCGCGTACATGTCGCCGCAGCACGACGTGCAGCGCGCGCAGATGCGGGTGCGCGCACGCGTGGTCGCGCTCGAGACCGCGCTGGCTGCCGCGCCGGGGCCCGCGCGCGCGCCGATGCGCGGCGCGATCGGCCGCGGCTGGCTGGCGCTCGACGAGACCGCGCGCGGTCTGCAGCATCTGCGCGCGGCGTGGGACGACGGCCATCGCACGCCGGGAATCGCCTACGCGATCGGTCGCGGCCTGTCGTCGCGCTACGCGGTGGAACGTCAGCAGATTCGCGGCATGCTCGACTCGGCAGAGAAGCGCGCGCGGCAGGCTGAGGCGGTGCGGCGCTACCGCGATCCGGCGCGCACGTTTCTCGAGCGCGGGCGCGGCGCGCCCTCGACCGCGCCGAGTTTCGTCGAGGCGCTGCTGCGGCTGCATGACGACGAGTACGAGGCCGCGCTGCGTGCGGCTGAGCGGGCGCGCGGTGCCTTGCCCTGGCAGCACGAGGCCGATGCGCTGATCGGGACGATCCACCAGATCCGAGGGCGTGCGCGCTACGAGCGCGGTGACTTTGCCGGGTCGTGGCGCGATCTGCGCGCGGCCGATCGCGCTCATCGACGCGCGCTGCGTGCAGCGCCGAGCGATCCGCATCTCGCGACGTCGCTGTGCGACCAGCGTACGTTCACGTTTGCCTACGCGGTCCGCAACGCCAGCGAATCGGTGTTCGTGTCGTCCGCCGACGCCGTGGCGCATCACGACGCAGCGCGCGTGGCGTGCGTGCGTGCGCTGCGGCTCGCACCCGACGATCCGCACGCCAGCACGCTGCTCGCCAACATCGCGTGGCACTGGGCGATGTACCACCGATGGATCTCGGGCGCTGATGAGCACGTCGCGCTGCGCCGCGGCTGGGCGTGGGGGCAGCGCGCCCGGCGTCTCGATCCGGCGTATGGGGATGCCCACGATATTTTGAGTCTTCTGGCGATGTCGTTCGCCGAGCGCATCGACGGTCTGACCGTGCATGGCGATCCGCGGCCCTGGTTCGATCTGGCCGATCTCGCCAGCCGGCGCGCGGCCGACGCGAACGGTGACGCGCTCGCGACGCTGACGCATCGATCGGGCATTCTGCGCGAGCGCGGCGTGGCCGAGCTCGCCGCGGGCCAGGATCCGCATCGCACCCTGCAGCGGGCCGCGGCCGCAGCCGAGGCCGCGCTGCAGCACGCGCCGGATCAGCCGTATCTCCACTACCGCGTCGGCATGATGTACAGCGCGATGGCGGAGGCCGGCTTGCGCCACGGCCGCGTGATCGACGCACCGCTCGCGCGGTCGACCGCCGCGTTCCGGCGCGCGCTGGCCGGCAATCTGCCCGCGCACTTCGTGACCCGCCAGATCGGGCTGCTGCACTTCTACGGCGCCCAGCAGGCATTCGATCGCGGCGAGGACCATCGTCCGTGGATCGAGCACGCGGTGCAGCCGGTGAACGACCTGCTGGCGCGCGCGCCCGAGCTGCAGATGCTGCACGACTATCGCGCGTCTCTCTTGGTCGAAGCGGCGCACCTGAGCATCGACGCCGAGATCGATCCGGCGCCGATGCTGCGGCGTGCGGCGACCAGTCTGCGCGCCCTGGACGGAGCGTCGATTGCACACGATGCCGATGCGCAGCCGTCGCCGTTCGTCCAGCGTCAGCGGCTGCTTGCCGATCTCGCCGATGCGCGCTGGCGATGGCGACAGGGTACGTCGATCGACGCGCCACTCGCTTCGATCGACCGTTGGCTCGGTGATGGTCCAACGCTGCCGACCCATCTCGCTGATCTGTGCCGCGGCCCGGCCGTGCTCCACATGCGGCGCGCACTGGCGCAGCGCAGCCAGCCGGCCATCGCCCGCGCGGACCGCCGTCTCGCGCACTGCCTCGACGCGCTGGCGCGTCGCCCTGACGGGGTATCGCTGGCGGAGATCCGGCTGAATCAGGGGACTGCAGCGCTGCTGCGTGCGTATGCGGCAGGTGCCGACATCGCCCAGCGCACCGCGTATCTCGCCGAGGCTGAGCGCCACTGGGGCGCGGCGGAGACGATCAACCGCTGGCTGGCGCGCCGGCTCGCGCCGCTGCGGCGCGAGGCGCGCATTCTCGCCGCGGCCCGCGATCCGCACGCGGCGCTGCTGTCGGAGGCGAGCGGATGAGCATCGGTCGGGTCGACTACGGTACGGCCGTGCCGCTGTCGAGCGGCGGTGTGGGCGAGCTGTACAAAGCCTACGACGCGAAGCTCGGTCGGCACGTGGCGCTGAAATTTCTGCGCTCCGACGATCCATCGCAGGTGCGTCGACTGGCGCGCGAGGCGCGCACGCAGGCGAATCTGCCGACCCATCCGAACCTGTGCGCGATCTACGGCGTGGGCGACTACGAAGGCCGTCCGTACATGGCGATGGAGTACATCGAAGGCGAAGGGCTCGACGCGGTCGGTCAGTCGCTGTCGGTCGACGAGCGGGTGCGGGCGATCGCCCAGATCGCCGAGGCGCTGTCGATCGTGCATGCGGCCGGACTGGTGCATCGCGACATCAAGCCGGCGAATATTGTGCTGTCGCGCAGCGGCGGCGCTGGCGATCTGCGGCCGGTGCTGGTCGATTTCGGCACGGTGTGGTCGGCGGATCACCGCACGATGACGCGTCTCGGCCAGTTCGTTGGCACGCCGGCCTACATGGCGCCCGAGCAGGTGCGGGGCGGACGCGATGCGCTCGGCCCGGCGGTCGACGTCTACGGGCTGGGCGCGACCCTCTACGCGCTCCTGACGGGCAGGCCGCCGTTCGGCGCCGCCAGCTCGATCCATCTGCTGCATCAGGTGCTCAACGACGACGCGCCGCGGCTGCGCGCGGTGTGGCCCGAGGCGCCGCGGGCGCTGGAGGCGGTCTTCATGCGCTGCCTGGCGAAGGACCCCGCAATGCGCTACGCCGATGCGGCGGCGCTGGCGGCCGATCTGCAGCGCTATCTCGCCGGCGAGTCGGTGCTGGCGCCCGCAACGCGCTGGAACACCCGGGTCGCGCACCGGATTGGGCGCTGGCGGCGTCCGCTGCGGATGGCGCTGTCGGTGATGGCGGTGGGGCTGGTGCTGCTCGGGGTGTCGGCCTACCGCGCGCAGCAGCGCCTCGCGGCGGCGCAGCGCTACGACGCGCTCGGCGCGGATTTGGAAGGCGCGCTGCGCGCCGTGTACATGTCGTCATACCACGATGTGCGGCCGGCGCAGCAGCGGGTGCGCGCGCGCATCGTGGCGCTCGAAGCGGCGCTGGCCGCGGCGCCGGGGCCGGCGCGCGCGCCGATGCGGGGTGCGATCGGTCGCGGCTGGCTGGCGCTGGGCGCGCCCGCTCGCGGCCTGGCGCATCTGCGCGCGGCGTGGGCGGCCGACCACCGCACGCCGGTGATCGCCTACGCGATCGGGCGCGCGCTCTCGGGGCGCTACGCCGCGGCGCGCGCGCACGCCAGCGGCCTGCTCGATCCGGCCAGCCGCCGCGCGCACGACGCCGAAGCCGTGCGCCGCTACCGCGCGCCGGCGCGGACCTTCCTCGCGCGCGGTCGCGGTGCGTCGTCGACGTCGCCCGGCTTCGTCGAAGCGCTGCTGCAGCTGCACGACGGCAACTACGACGCCGCGCGCGCGCAGGTTCGGATCGCCCGCGCGGAGCTGCCGTGGCAGCACGAGGTCGACGCGCTGCTCGGCACGATCCATCGCGTCGAGGCGCTCGATGACTTCGCCCGCGGCGATCCGCGCGCGTCGTGGCCGCACCTGATCGCGGCCGATCGCGCCTACCGCCGGGCGCAGCGCTCGGCGGCCAGCGATCCGCACATCGCCGCGTCGCTGTGCGCGCAGCGCCGGCTGATGCTGCGCTACGCGGTGGTGAATGCGGGTCTCTTCGCGGCGACCTCGCTGCCGAGCGTCGTGGCCTACCGCGACGCAGCCCGGATCGCCTGCCATCGCGCCCAGCGCCTGGCGCCCACCGACGCTGACGCGGTCGTCGACCGGGCGCGCATCGAATGGCAGTGGGCGATCCATCAGCAGCGGCTCCTGAACGAGAGCAACCGACCGGCGGTGCACCGCGGTCGTCTCTGGGCGCGTCACGCGCTGCGCCTCGATCCGCATCACGCCGCCGCGCTCGATCTGCTCAGCAGCCTGGCGCTGCTGCCCGCGCGCGCCTACGGCGCATCGCTCGATCACCGCGAGCCGCGGCCGTGGCTCGATCTCGCCGAGGTGTACTGCCGTCGCCTGGCCGGCTTCGCCGATCAGCGGGGCACGGTCGTCAATCGACTGGCTGCGGTGTTCCACGGGCGCGGCTACGCCGAGCTCACCGCCGGTCTCGATCCGCACCGCACCCTGCAGCGCGCGGCCGCCTACGCGGCGGCGTCGGTGCGGCACGCGCCCGAGCGGGCGTCCCATCATTACAATCTGGGGATGATGCACACCGCGCTGGCCGAGATCAGCCTGCACTTCGGCCGCGCAATCGACGAGGACCTCGCGCGCGCGAACGCGGCGTTCCGGCGCGGTCAGCGCTTGAACCCCGACAACTACTGGGGCGCGTTCCAAATCGCGCTCGGCTACGGCAACGGCGCGCGGCAGGCGTTCTACCGACGCGAAGATCCGACGCCGTGGATCGAACACGCCGCGCAGCAGATGAACCGGATTCTCGCGCGCTCCCCGGAGCTCGCCTACCTGCACGAGCTGCGCGCTCGCCTGCTGATCGAAGGCGCCCGGCTGCGGCTCGAGCGCGGCGACGATCCGACG
>JBCCOR010000352.1:0-5414 GCA_039025295.1 Acidobacteriota bacterium | reverse complement strand
GATCGCCTCGATGCCGACCGTGACGAAGGTGCGCTGATCCTGCACGGGCGGATACACCGTGCCCACCGGCGCCGCCTTGATCTGTTCGAAGGCGAGCGGCCCGACGATGCCGGCGACCTCGCGCTGGTCCTGCAGCGGATAGCGGATCGCGGTTGCGTCGCCGTCGCGATCGGTCGACGGATCGCCGCGGTAGCGATCGGCCGCTGCGGTCCAGGCGTCGAAGCCGTCGTCGGACGGTGCGGCGCGCAGATCGGCGACCGCGGCCTCGAGATCGCGCAGGAAGGCGAGCGGATCGCCGGCGAGCGGACGCACCACCGTCAGCACCCGCACCGCCATGCGCCGGGGGATGCGATAACGGGTGGGATCGGCGTCGTAGAGCGCGCGCAGTTCATCCTCGGGCGGCGCGGTGCGCAGCGGCGCGCCGCGCGCATCGAGCAGCGCGCGCAGCAGCGCGTTGTCCTCGAGATCGCGCAGGCGCGCGATCGTGCTGTCGGCGAGCTGGTTCTCGGCACGAGCGAGCTGGTAGAGCTGCTCGTCTTCGATCAGGCGCGCGCGGCGCGCCTCAGCGACTTCACCGGCCGCATCGTCGAGATCGACGCGTTCGACCGCGCGCAGGGCGTTGGCGGTGAGCACCTGATCGCCGACGCGCAGCGCACCGTCGGCGACGCGGGCCGGGAAGCGCTGCCGCGCCGCGTCGAGGCGCGCCGTGCGGTTCTGCGTCAGCGCGTCGGCGCGCGCCTTGGCCCGTGCGCGCGGCAGACGCGCATCGATCGACACGGTTTCGGCCGGCTTGCGGCCCTCGACGTAGAACAGATGCACGCCGCCGCGCAGCGCGATCGGTTCGCTCACGGCGCCGATCGGCAGCGCGTCGATCACGCGCTCGGCAGCCGGCGGCAGCCAGCCCGGGCGCACGAAGCCGAGCTTGCCGTCGCGGTAGGCGGTCTGCGAGTCGGAGTGCTCGCGCGCGCGCGCGCGGAACGCGGCAAGATCGCCGTCGATCTCGGTCCGCCACGCGCGCAGGGTCTCGACGGCCTGGGTGACCTCGGCCGCACCGTCGGCGCGCAGGAAGATGTGCGACAGCTGCGTGCGCGTCGGCAACCGGCGCGGATCCTGCGCCAGCGCGGCCCGCAGCGCGTCGTCGTCGGACGCGGCGCGCGGCAAACCGTAGGCGTCCTCGCGCCAGACGGACAGCGCGTGAACGCGCGCGGTCCGGCGCATTTGCACCCGCAGCATCGGCGTGTCGGCGATCTCGCCGCGGGCGAGCGCGCCGCGCGCGATGCGGCGCAGCGCAACGCGATGGGCCCAGTCGCGCCAAATGCGCGCGGCCGGCATGTTCTGCGCCTCGCGGAACATGCGCTCGTCCTTGGTCTGCGCGCGCGCTTCGCGCAGCAGATCGTCGACCGTGACGACGCCCGCATCGAAGGTCGCGACGACCGCCGCGGGATCCTGCGTCGCCGCGTCGGGATCGGCGGTGACCGGCGCCGCAGCGACCAGCAGCGTCAGGCACAGGCCGACGACGCGGCGTCGAGCGGCGGCAGCAGGCGGGCTGTAAACAGGGTTGGGCATCATGCGAAACGCCCCGCCGTGGCGCGAGCCAGCGGCGGGGCGTCAGGCGTGCGACGAGGTCGAATCAGCGATCGCTGTCGACGTCGAAGTTCATCAGCTCGACCGGCACGGCGTTCGGCGAGGTGACGTTGGCGCGCAGCACGGCGCTGAACGGCTGGGCCGCGAACGGCGTCGGGCCGCTGCCGGCGGAGTCGGCCGTGTAGCCGCGGGTCTGCGAACCACCGTTGGTCAGGCCGAGCATCTCGTTGTCGACCGGGAAGGCGGTGTTCGCGTTCAGGCACCAGGCGCCGAGGAAGAACGTGTCGTTGAAGTTCTGCGCCGCGATCGCGGTACCCGGCACGGTGTTCAGCACCGGCGCGCTGAAGCTCTGACCGGAGTTGGCCAGGCCGGTGATGTTGGTGCTGCCGAGGGCGCTGATCGAGGTGGCGTTCAGCGGATTCGAAATCTGGAAGGTGAGACCGGTATCGGCGAGGTCATCCTCCAGGAAGAAGAAGCTGAAGCTGTTGAGCGTGATCGTGTCGAGCGACACGCCGCCGACGCCGAGGCTGAAGCGGTTGCCGTAGATCTGACCGAAGAGGGTCGGCAGCACGCTGATCATGCCGTCGTCGTACTGCATGGTCGCCGTGTCTGCGGGCGGCGTGCCGGCC
Organism: Acidobacteriota bacterium; assembly: GCA_039025295.1. GTDB lineage: Bacteria > Acidobacteriota > Thermoanaerobaculia > Multivoradales > J023 > JBCCOR01. Next base: position 3,201 of record JBCCOR010000352.1, on the reverse strand, counting down.
GGCGCGGCCAGCGGGTTGTCGAGGGTCGCAAACACCGGGGCCGAACCCTTGGTCTGACCCGGGGTCCAGCTGGTGATGCCGGCGGCCTGCAGCTCAGCCTGCTTTTCGGCAGGCAGCTGAGCGGTGGCGAGGCCAGCGACGAGGAGGGCGGCAGCGCCGAGCAGGACTACCTTGTTGCGCATTGTGTGAATCTCCTTCTTTGATCTCGAGGATTCGAGTGTCCGATGGGTGGGTGGAGGATCATCAAGAGCGAGCCGCGCATCAGCTTTACGGGGGATGACGTGTTGCGATCTCTGGCGAAATCGCCGCTGGCTCTTCGACGATGGTCTCGGAACTCGAACCGGACCACCACGCATGATGGATCAGATTTCCGGAAGATACCAAGGCGGCACAAAAGACACAAGCCGGGAAGCCGACCAAAAGCCAACGCGGCACCGATCGCACCGCGCGGTGCGATCGGCCCGGATTTCGGGTTGTGACGCCCACCCTGCGCTGCGGATCGGCGATCGCAGATCGACCGCAGCCGGTAAGCTGGTAACTGTCATGCATGTTCACCGCGCCCTGCCGCATCGCGCCGTCGTTTTCTCGCTTCGTTCGTCCATCCGCGCCGCCATCCGCGGCTGCCTCTGCGCCGTCGTTCTGCTGCTGGCGGCGACCGGCGCCGGGGCGCACGGATCCGAGCCGCACGGATCGGCGCCCCACGAACCCGAACCGTCTGCGCCGTCGTCCGCCGACGCCGCCGCCGACGACGCGCCGCTCGCGCCGGTGCTGCGCGCGCGCATGGTCGACGACGCGTCAACAATCCGGGGTCGACGCGGCCACCGGGCCGTGCGCGGCATCCAGGTGCTGGTGCCCGACGGCGGTCGCTTCGATCTGGATCCGGCCGGACGCCAGCTGGTGTATGAACGACGCGATCCCGAGACCGGCCTGTCAGCGGTGTGGATCAACGACGCCGACGCCGCCGGCACGGCGCGCTGCCTGACCTGCGTGCGGCCCGAATTCGACGACGCGCACATCTTCGATCCGCAGTGGCATCCGAGCGGGCGCTACGTGGCTGTGCTCGTCCAGCTGCGCGGCAAGCGGCTGCGGCTGCGCGATCTCGATCATCTGACGCCCGATCGCGGCGTGCACACGACGCCCTGGATGATCGCGGTCGACGGGCGCGAGATCTGGCAGCTGATCGACGATCCGTCGTCGTCGGCGCGGCTCGATCTGCAGCTCGACTTCGAGGGCCAGCGCTTGCTGTGGGCGGTGCGCGCCACCAACCGCCGCGACCGCGCGCCCTGGGGACAGTGGCAGCTGCGCTGGGCGCGCCTGCGCCTCGGCGGCGGCGTGCCGCGGCTCGGACGCCTGGACGACCGCGCGGTGGCGTCGAACGACTGGCAGGATCGCGTGCGCGTGCACGCCGTGACGCCCGACGATCGCGCCGCGCTGGTGTCGGCGGTGACCGTCGCCGGCGCCACCACCGCCGACGTCTGGCGCGTGCCGTTCGACGACGACCGGCCGCCGATCCAGCTGACCGACAGCCCGGCGATCGACGACGGCGTCGCCCTCGTCGTGGGCGCAACCGATCTGCCCGCGGCCGCGTCGAGCGACTGGCCGGCAGACGGCCTGCGCCTGCTCTGGGCCAACGACCGCGGACTCGAGACGCCGCGCTGGCTGCCCAGCCGCAGCGATCTGTGGCTGCGCCCGCTCGACCGCGACGGCGCGCCCCTGTCGGCGACCGAGGCGGTGCGCCTGACCTACTTCAACAACCCCGACGCCGACCACGCGCGCGGCGAGGCGCGGATCGACGATCTGGCGATCATGCCGAACGACGGCCGGCTGCTGCTGCGGGTCGTGTGGAGCGAACCCGCGGTCAGCGCCGCGGCGGGCGGCCTGCGCACGAGCTCAGCGATCTACCGCCTGCGCTGGCAGCGCGACGCGGCGACCGCTGGCGGGCGCGGACGATGAGCGCGGGGAGCCTCTGGGACGTCGCGGTGATCGGCGGCGGGGCGATGGGCGCCGCCGCGGCCGACGCCCTGGCCGCGCGCGGCCGGCGCGTCGTGCTGCTCGAGCGCCAGGACGCGCCCGGTCACGGCATCGGCAGCTCGCACGGCGACGGGCGCATCGTGCGCGCCTGCTATCCGGAACCGTTCTACGTCGCCATGGCGCAGCAGGCGATGGCGATGTGGCGCGCGCTCGACGACGACGGCACGCTGCTCGCCCACAGCGGCGGGCTCGACCTGGGCGAGGCCGACGGCACCGCGCTGGCCGATCTGCGCGCGGCGCTCGACGACGCCGGTCTGCGCTACGCGTGGCTCGACGCCGAGGCCACCCAGCGGCGCTGGCCGCATCTGCGCCTGCCCGACGACAGCGCCGCGATCCATCAGCCCGACACGATGGTGGTGCGCGCCGGCGCGGCGGTCGCACGCTGGTGGTCGCGGATCGAAACCTCGCCGCACGGCGCGGTGCGCCGATGCGCCGCGGCGACCGAGATCACAGTCGACGCGCGCAGCGTGCGCATCCGACTCGACGACGGCGACGAGATCCGCGCGTCCGCGCTGGTGATCGCCGCCGGCAGCTGGTCACGCGCGCTGCTCGCTCAGCTCGGCGTCGATCTCGCGCTGCGCGTCACCCGCGAGCACATCGCCTACTTCCCCGTGCGCGACGACGCGCCGGCCGCCGCGCGGCGCATCGATCCGTCGGCGCTGCCGACCGTGATCGACCATCACGGCGTCGTCGACGCGCGCCACTTCTATGCGCTGCCGCAGATCGACGTGCCGGGTGTCAAGGCCGCCTGGCATCACGACGGCGTCGTCCTCGACGGCGCGGGCGCAGCGCCGAACGGCGCGGACGCGGCCTGTGATCCGCGCGACGCGCCGGCGTTCGAGCGCGCGCGGCTCGCGCCGATCCAGCGCTGGCTGCGGGCGCGCTGGCCGGGCCTCGACGACACGCCGATCGAGGCGACGACCTGCCTCTACACGAGCAGCATCGATCATCATTTCGTGATCGACCGCGTGCCGGGCGTGCCGCGGCCGGTGGCCTTCGCCGCCGGCTTTTCGGGCCACGGCTTCAAGTTCGCGCCGCTGATCGGGGCGCTGCTCGCAGCACTGAGCCTGGACGAGGCGCCGCCGGCTGATCCGACGCCGTTCGCGCTGGCGCGCTTCGCGGCGGATGCGCCCGCGGTCGCGCCGCGGGTGAGCGCCTAGCGCGCCGCCG
>JBCCOR010000351.1:0-5431 GCA_039025295.1 Acidobacteriota bacterium | reverse complement strand
TTCTCGAGCGCGAGCTCGGCGTCGAGCCGCTGCCGTCGACCCGTGCACTGATCGACAACACGCTCGGCGATCAGCCGCCGAATATCGACAGCGCCGACAACACCGATCTCGACGGCCCGCTGCTGCCGCTGGTCGGACGCGAGCAGGCGTTCACCGATCTGCAGGCGACCTGGAATCAGGTGCTCGCCGGCGACGTCCGCCTGACCATCGTCCGCGGCCGCGCGGGCATCGGCAAAACCCGACTGGTCAAGACCTTCCTCAACCTGGTCGGCGGCCGCAAAAACGCGGCGGTGCTGGCGGGACGCTGCTATCCGCTGACGCCGGTCGCCTACCAGCCGTTCCCGCGCCTGCTGCATCATCTGGTGATCGACGACAGCCGGCGCATCGAGGCCGCGCTCGCCGCGATGCGGCCGACGACGCTCGGCCATCTCGCTCGCCTGGTGCCCGACGTGCGCACGGTCCGCCGCGACGTGCCCAAGGTCGAGCCCGATCCTGAACGGCTCCGCGGCGCGGTGATCGATCTGATCGGCCGCGTGTGCGAGACCACCGACGATGGCGCCAACATGCCGGAAAGCGCGCCCCCGGTGGTGCTCTTCGTCGACGATCTGCACCACGCGCATCGCGACACGCTGCTGCTGCTCAGCGATTTGGTCGAGCGCCTGCGCGGTCTGCGGCTGTGACTGATCGCCACCGAGCAGCCGCGCATCGACGACGAGATGTCGGCCGAGGATCTCTACCAGCGCGATCTCTACGGCCACATCGCAACCGCCGCCGAGGCCGACGTCGATCAGCCGACCGTCGCTGCGCGCTTGCGCGCGCTGCTCGGTCCGCGGATGGCGCCGGCGATCGACGCGTCCGACCGCGCGGACGCGGAGCCGGTCGACGACGTGCTGCAGGTCATGGATCTCGCGCCGCTGAGCGCGGAGGCCGTCACCGACATCGCCACCAGCCTGGTCGGCGAAAACCAGGCGCGGGCGCTCACCCGACTGCTGATCGAGCAGAGCCGCGGCGTGCCGGTCGCGATCGCCGAGGTGATCAATTTCCTCTGGGATCGCCGCACGCTGCTGCCGATCAACGGCCGCTGGCGGCTGACCGAGGATCTCGACGCGCTCGCCCTGGCCGAGCAGGACCTCAACGACCTCATCCTGCGTCGCCTGCACCGCCTGCCCGCGTCCACCCGCCGGCTGACCGCGCTCGCCGCGATGATCGGGCCGCGCTTCGACAGCGAGCTGATGGTGCGCACCGCCGACGAGCATCCGCAGGTCGTCGATCTCGGCCTGGAAACCCTGCTCGAGCGCTGGCTGATCCGCCGCAGCCTCGACAGCTTCACCCGCCGGCGACGCGAGCGCGACATCGTTATGTGGAGCAAGGGCGCGCGCCGCGGCGATTTCGAATTCGCGCACGCCCGCACCTGGTACACGCTCTACCACGGCATCCATCCCGACCGCCGCGCGCTGATGCACGAGCAGCTCGCCGAGTGCCTGGTCGAAGCCAACGCCGATCGTCCGGAGGCCATCGCCGAGGCCCTGGCGTACCATTACCAGGCCGCCCATCGCGACGACGAAGCGCTGCCCCATCTGCTCATCGCCGCCGACAAAGCGGAGGCCATGCACGCGCCCGAAACGGCGCGCCACTATCTACGCCGCGCGCTCACGCTGATCGAGCGCATGCTCGCCGACGACGGGCTCGAAAGCGACCGGCGGGACGAGCTGTCGAACCTGCGTCACACCTTGCAAACACGCGCGCAAACGCACGCATAGCCCGACCGGCTGCTGCGTCCTTGAACCCGGGCGCGGCTTGGTTCATGATGAATGGGCGCGGCGCGCCCCCACCACAGCTCGCGCACGCCGATGCGCCGCACACATCCCCGCGCATTCTCCTCTGAAGCGGTCCGACCTCGTGCCCTGCGGGCGCTGACCGAGCCGCATTCCTTCCTTGACGCCGACGGCCATCCGCCGTCTCTGGACTCCGACGGCATCACGCCGTGATCGAGGCGACTTCATGCACGCAGACGCCATCCGCACCGCAACGGAATCCCCCGCCGCAGCAAGCCCCGCCAACGCCGACATCGACGCCGCGACCGACGCCTCGCGCGCCCCCCACGCCTGGGACCAGCCGGTCGATCCCTTCCTGCACCGCCACGTCGGCGGCGACGCCGACCGCGACGCGATGCTCGCGATCATCGACAATCCCGATCTCGACGCGCTGATCGACCGCATCGTGCCCGACAGCATCCGCTTCGATCGTCCGCTGGCGCTGCGCGGCTTGGATCCCGACCGCCCGCTCGGCGAGCAGGGCGCGCTCGAGATGCTGCGCGCGCTCGAGAGACGCAACCGCGTCGAGCGTTCGCTGATCGGCATGGGCTACGCGGACTGCGTCGTGCCGCCGGTGCTGCAGCGCAACCTGCTCGAGAATCCGGCGTGGTACACGCCCTACACGCCGTACCAGGCGGAGATCTCGCAGGGACGCCTGGAGGCGCTGCTGACCTTCCAGACGATGATCAGCGACCTGACCGGGCTGCCGGTCACCTGCGCCTCGCTGCTCGACGAAGCGACCGCCGCCGCCGAGGCGATGGCGATGTGCATCGCCCATCACCGCGGCAAGCGCAGCACCTTCGCGGTCGATCGCAGCGTGCATCCGCAGGTGATCGGCGTGCTCGAAACGCGCGCCGCCGGCATCGGCGTCACGCTGGCGCCGTTCGACGATCTCGCCGCCGCCAAGGCGCTGCTCGACGACCCGACGCGCGCCGACGATCTCGCCGGCATGCTGCTCGCCTACCCCACCAGCGACGGCCGCATCCGCGACCTCAGCGCGATCGCGGCGCGCCTGAGCGCCATCCGCGCGCTCAGCGTGGTCACCACCGATCCGCTCGCGCTGGTGCTGCTGCGCCCGCCTGCTACGTTCGGCATCGACATCGCCGTCGGCTCCAGCCAGCGCTTCGGCGTGCCGCTCGGCTTCGGCGGGCCACACGCGGGCTATCTGGCCTGCCGCGAAGCGCTCAAGCGCCAGATGCCGGGGCGGATCATCGGCGTCTCACGCGACGTCCACGGCAGCGTCGCGCTGCGCATGGCGCTGCAGACCCGCGAGCAGCACATCCGGCGCGAGAAGGCGACCAGCAACATCTGCACCGCGCAGGCGCTGCTGGCGTCGCTGGCGGCGATGTACGCCGTCTACCACGGCCCGGACGGCCTGCGACGCATCGCCCGACGGGTGCACGGCCTGACCGTGGTGCTCGCCGAGGGCCTGCGCCGGCGCGGCTGCGCGCTCGCCGAGGATCCGTTCTTCGACACGCTGCGCATCGTCCCGCCCGACGGCGACGCCGACGCGGCGTGCGCCCGCGCGCGCGATCAGGGCATCAATCTGCGCCGGCTCGACGACCACAGCCTCGGCGTGACCCTCGACGAGCGCTCGACCTTCGCCGAGGTCGAAGCGCTCTGGCACCTGATCGCGCCGGATGCCTCCGACGTCGAGACCGGCGCGCGCCAGCTCGCCGAGGCGCTCGATCTCGACGGCGAGGGCGACCGGCTGCCGTCCGCGCACCGACGCACCGACGCCGAGCCGCTCCTGACCCATCCGGTCTTTCATCAGCATCACACCGAGCACGCCATGCTGCGCTTCCTGCACCGCCTGGCCGGACGCGATCTGTCGCTGACGACCTCGATGATCCCGCTCGGTTCGTGCACCATGAAGCTCAACGCGACCGCCGAGATGATGCCGCTGAGCTGGCCCGGCTTCGCCCATCTGCATCCGTTCGCGCCGGCGTCGCAGACCGCGGGCTACCGCGCGCTCTTCGACCAGCTCGGCGACTGGCTGGCCCAGATCACCGGCTTCGACGCCGTCTCGTTCCAGCCCAACGCCGGCGCCCAGGGCGAATACGCCGGCCTGCTCACCATCCGCGCCTACCACGCCGCGCGCGGCGAAGCGCATCGCGACGTCTGCCTGATCCCGGTCTCGGCGCACGGCACCAACCCGGCGTCGGCGGTGATGACCGGTCTGCGCGTGGTGACGCTGAAGTGCGACGAACGCGGCGACATCGATCGCGAGGATCTCGAGGCCAAGGCCGCCGCGTATGCCGATCAGCTGGCGGCGCTGATGATCACTTATCCGTCGACCCACGGCGTCTTCGAGCGCGGCGTGGGCGAGCTGTGCGCGATCATCCATCGCCACGGCGGCCAGGTCTATCTCGACGGCGCCAACATGAATGCCCAGGTCGGCCTGTGTCGTCCGGGCGACTACGGCGCCGACGTCTGCCATCTCAATCTGCACAAGACCTTCTGCATCCCGCACGGCGGCGGCGGCCCCGGCATGGGACCGATCGGCGTCAAGGCCCATCTCGCGCCGTTCCTGCCCGGCCATCCGGTGGTGCCGCCGGCGGCGGCGGACACGCCGGCCGACGCCGCCCACGGCCAGGCGATCGGCCCGATCGCCGCCGCCACCTGGGGCAGCCCCTCGATTTTGACGATCTCGTGGATGTACATCGCCCTGATGGGCGCCGACGGGCTGACCGAGGCCGCCAAGCGCGCCATTCTCCACGCCAACTACATGGCCGCGCGCCTGCGTCCGCACTATCCGATTCTCTACACCGGCCCCGACGGGCACGTCGCGCACGAGTTCATCCTCGATCTGCGGCCGTTCCAGAAGAGCGCGGGCATCGACGCCCAGGACGTCGCCAAGCGCCTGATGGACTTCGGCTTCCACGCACCGACCATGGCCTGGCCGGTGGCCGGCACGCTGATGATCGAGCCCACCGAGAGCGAGACCCAGGCGGAGATGGACCGCTACTGCGACGCGCTGATCCACATCCGCGGCGAAATCGCCGCGATCGAGCGCGACGAGATCGACCGCGACGACAACCCGCTCAAGCACGCGCCGCACACCGCCGCGGCGGTCGGCGCCGACGATTGGCCGCATGCCTACAGCCGCGCCGCAGCCGCCTATCCACTGCCCTGGGTGCAGGAGAACAAGTTCTGGCCGGCGGTCGGCCGGATCGACAACGCGTGGGGCGATCGCAATCTGATCTGCACCTGCCCACCGCTCGACGCCTACGAGGACGACGTCCAACCCGCCGCCGCCGCCACCGCCAACAGCCCGTGACCACGCGCCTCTACGATCCGATCGTCGACCGCGTCCGCGCCGCGCTCGATCACATCGATCCCGACGATCACGACGCCCTGGCGCGCGCGATCGACGATCGGCGGATGATCCGCCATCTGTCACCGCTGCGCGCCGGACTGCTCGCGCCGCTGCGGCTGCCCGAGCGCAGCGGCGCATCACCGCTGCGGCTGGCCGCGCGCAGCGCATCGCCGCTGCGCGCGCTCGAAGTCGGCGCCGACTGCGGCGCCCTGAGCCGCCCCCTGGCCCAGCACGACGACCACGCGCTGCACGCCCACGAGCCCGATCCGGCGCCCGCTGAGATCCCCGCGCGCCCCTG
>JBCCOR010000350.1:0-5437 GCA_039025295.1 Acidobacteriota bacterium | reverse complement strand
TCCCGCACATTGCCCGCCTGATCCAGGGTACCGAACGGACCCGCGCCGGCCGGATAGCTCCCCACGGGCGTCGTTCGACCGACGTTCCCACGGAAGTTCGCCAGCGTCTCCGTCGGCTCGGCGTCACCCCACGGATACTTCCGCTGATCCGTCCCGCGCGCAGCCGCCTCCCACTGCGCCTCGCTCGGCAGCACCAGGCCGGCCCACGTGCAGTACGCCCGCGCGTCGTGCCACGACACACCAACCACCGGCTGATCCAGACCATTCCACTTCTTGTCGTCCCAGTACCGAGGCTTCTCGTGCTTCGTTGCCTCGAGGAACGTCCTGTACTGCGCGTTCGTCACCGGGTACTTCCCGATCCAATACGGGCTCAGCTGAACCGTGTGAATCGGCTTCTCATCGCCAAATCTCTCAGCACCCAACGTGTACAAACCACCTGGGACGTACACCAGCACCGAACCGTCCTGCTCATGCAACCGCTCCGAACCCGCTTCAGGCTCGCCAACTCTCGACACGATCGCCGGCGCCTCGATCCCCAGAAGCTCCCGCAGCAGCCCACGAACCTCGTCGTCCGACTCGTCCACGCGAAGTTCTTCGAGCACTTCGCGACCCGTACGACCGTCCGCAACCACCGCCTCCGCCCAGTCGGCGAGCACGTCCGACTTCAGCAGCCGCAGCACCTGGAACCGCTCGCCATCGTCCTTCACACCGTCCGCCAGCGCCTGCAGCAGCGGCACCGCCGACGGCGCCGCCGCGTCGCGCAGGCAGTCCGACGCCAGCGACGGATTGCGCGACAGCGCACCCGCGTCGATCAGGGCGCGCATGACCTCGTCGAAGACCGACGGATTGGTCAGGCCCAGCGACAGCAGCACGACCTCACGCCACCAGTCGACGCCGAAGTGCGCGGCCAGCGCGTCGATCACGCGCCGATCCTTCGCGAAGCGATCTTGCACGTGGCACGCGGCCAAATACTCCTGAAAGCTCAAATGCAGGAACCCGTAGTCGCCCCGGCCGAGCGATACGAGGACGCCGGTCTGGTCGCGCACCTGCGCCAGAAAATCCGCCGGCTGCAGATTGAGATCGCGCCGCGACCGCAGCGGATCGCGAATCACCTCAATCACCTGGGCCTCGGGCAGCTCGCGCGCGTCGTTCCCGTGCAGATGCCACGCCAGCGGCTGCAGCACGGCCACGGCGTCGTCGTGGTCGATCGCGGGACGGTCGTCCGCCGGGCGCAGCTTCTTCGCGTCGCGCCACAGCCGTAAGAGCGTTTCCACGCACTTCTCGTAGAGCACCGCGCGCTTCTTCGGCAGATGGCCCTGATCCCAGAAGAGCAGGCATAGGATCTGCAGCATCAGCGGACTCGTCGCCAGTTCGCGCAGGCTTCGGTTGCGGGGATCCTCGTCGAAGATGCGCGACGCCAGCGCGCTCGTGCGCCGCTCGCCGTCGGCGCGCGTCGCCGGGCGGCCGTCGGGCTCGCGGCCGAAGCGATCGACGACCGCGCCATACCACTTGCCGATGAACGTCGTCGCCTCGGTCTCGGTCAGCGCGCGCACGTGCAGCTCGACGAAGTGCCCCGACAGGCGCGCGTCGCCGCGGTAGCCCGCGTAGCGGCTCGTCAACACGAAGAAGCAGCCGCGGCGAATGCGAATCTCCTTCTCGAGCCACGCGGCGATCGCCGCGCGGTCTTCGTCCTTGGCGACCTCGTCGAGGCCGTCGAAGAGCAGCAGCAGGCGCTGGCGCCGCAGCAGCGCCTTCGCGAGCGATGCGGCCTCGTCGCGGTCGAGATCGCTGCAGGTCTGCGCGAGCGTCTGCGTCAGCGCGGCCTTCAGGCCGGCGGCCGGCTGGGTGAGATGGCGCAGCAGCACGAGGATCGGCACGACGTCGTCGGGCAGGCCGAACACACTGGGATCGGTGAGCAGAAAATGCTTGAGCAGCGTCGTCTTGCCGCTGCCCGGATCGCCCACCACCACCGCGCCACGCCGGCCCTGCGCCTGCGCCGTGCGAAACGTGTCGACGAACGCGACGTCGCGCCCGTCGGTCTCGACCGCCGCAAGCTCTTTCTCCATCTCGCGCAGCGCGCCCTTTTCGTCGGCGTCTTTCGCGATCGGACCGCGATCGTGCAGCCACGCGCGCAGCGGCACGTAGATCGTGTCGAGATCGATCGGAATGCGCACGTTGGCCGGGAAGCCGGCCATCGGCAGCTCGTTGTTCTGATCGCGCTGGTGCTGGCAGAAGCGCTCGATCTGGTCGGCCTGCGCGTCGTCGACGTGCGCGATCGCCGACAGCGCGACGGCCGATGGATCGACCGTCGCTGTCGTCGATCCAGAAGGACCACCGAGCCACGGCGCACGAAACGTCCAGATGCCGTCCTCGGCGCGGCCCGACACCGGGCGCTTCACCCAGCCGTCGTCGTAGCGGCGCAGATGCACGTCGACCTGGCCCGTCGTGCGATCGAGCCGGATGACGCTGTAGCCGTTCTTCTCGCGCGAGCCCGCGTAGCAGGCGCCGGCCTCGAGCGTCGCGTGGCCGCGGTCGTCGATCGTCACCCAGTCGCTGTGCTCGTGACCGTGGAGCACGAGATGGAAGTCGCGCGTCAGCTTACGCCGCAGCGACGGCGCCTCGTGCGGATGCAGCCACGACGGCGGATGGTGCAGCAGCGCGATTTTCACGTCCGCCGTGCGCACCTTCGGCAGCAGCGTCGCGTGCTGCCAGTGCGCACCCATCCACAGCCGCCCCTGCTCGCCGTCTTGACCGCAGCACCACGCCGTGTTGAACCCCGCGAGCCCGATCGACGCGCCCGCCACCGACCGCGTCGCGTGCCAGATCGCGCGGCTCGCGCACAGATCGTCGGGCCGGAGATGCCCGAGATCGTGCGCCTCGAGGAACGCGCGGTAGTCGTCGAGCCGCTCGGTGAGGCGATCCCAGTCGCGTCCGCCTTCTTCGATCAGCCTTTCCGCATCCTCGGCGCTCGCACCGCGCAGCCAGCTCGTCTCGCCGCGGCCGACCTTCGATCGGTCGACGTCGTGGTTGCCGGGAACGAGGAAGACCGCGTCGTTGGTGAGCGACGGCGTATACGCCCGCTGCACCGCGCGGATCACGGCCCAGCCGCGTTCGAAATCCGACGTTGCGCCGGCCTGGGCGAGATCGCCGGTGAAGAGAACGAGATCGGGTCGCAGTCCGTGATCGCGGACCAGGCGCTTCAGATCGGCGACCAGGTCGTCGATCACCGGCGCGGCATCCCACGCTTTCGCGGCCTGCGCGTGCAGGTCCGACAGGTGCAGCAGCGTGATGACGTTCGACTCACTCATCGTTCCCAACCTCCGAAGCGATCTCAGGTGCGACGACGATCTTGCGCGATCGGCGGAGGGAAGTCGAGACGGGCGGCGGTAAACTCCGGCGTTGATGCGCCGTTCGCCCTCCCCTGCCCTGACACCGATGAGGACCCCATCATGACCACCACGCCCGAACACGATGAACGCGTCGCCAAGCTGACGTTCGCCTCGGTCTATCCGCACTACGTCACGAAGGTCGAGAAGAAAGGCCGGACGACCGACGAGCTGCATCAGGTCATCGCGTGGCTGACCGGGTTCGACGAACCCAAGCTCCACGACCTGATCGAGCGCAAGGCGACGTTTCGGGAGTTCTTCGCGGAGGCGACGCTCCATCCCAACGCCGAGCTGATCAAGGGCGTGATCTGCGGGTACCGGATCGAGAACATCGAGACGCCGCTGACCCGGCAGGCGCGCTATCTAGACAAGCTGGTCGACGAGCTCGCCAAAGGGCGCAAGATGGAGAAAATTCTGCGAACCGCCTAGCCGCCGGATGCGCCGGCCAGGACCCGCGTCTCCCCCGCCTGGCCGCGATCGAGGACGATCAGGTCATCGAGCCGGTCACGGATCGCCTGACCGACGACGCCGAGCTGTCGCGCGCGCATCCGTCGATGACGATGAGCGTCTAGGAGGTGTGCGACCTCCTGCGCATCAACAGATCCACCATCAACCGCTGGCAGGCGCAGGGCAAGTTCCCTGCGGCGTGCAGCGAGCGTCCGAAGCTGTGGCGATACGACACGCTGAAGAAGCCCTGGTTTCAACCCCCGGGATGGGTGTTCTCCCCGGCCTGGACGGTGATCTTCGCCCTGCTCGCGGTCGCCACCTGGCAGGTCGCTCAGCGCGGCGACGCCGCCGCGCGCACGGCGCTGTGGCTGTACGGGGTGCAGCTCGTTCTGAACGTCGCCTGGTCGCTCTTCTTCTTTGCGCTGCAAAATCCCGCCTGGGCGCTGGCCGATGTCATCGTTCTCGACGCGGTCGTGGTGACGATGGTGGTGGTCTACGGCCGCATCCATCGCGCGGCGGGCTGGCTGCTCGTTCCCTACGCGGTCTGGTTGGGGCTCGCCACGGCCATCAACATCTGGATCGTCGTCCACAACTGACGGCGATTCATGTGGCTCGTCGTGGCCTCGCATTCACGACGAACGACGTCGTTACGATTCAACCAGATCCCAACCTCAGTCCCCGGACTCGACCTTCGTCCAGAAATAAGGCCACGCCCCACCTTGCGCGAGCCGCTCGTCGAGCGCACCCTCGAACGCCAAGGGGCGCTCATCCTCCAGGAGCGCACGGCAGGCCTCCATCGCCCGCTCCGTGGTTTCGAGCCACGCGTCGTCACTGCCGGCGAAGTGGATCCGGAAACGCGTCCGCGCGGCCGCCCAGCGGTGCGCGAGCGTCACCTCGTGATCGCGTCGCCGCCCGAGCAGAACGTGCACCACGACCCGGCGCGGGATGCCGCGATCGATGGCGGCGAGAAGGCGCAGCATGGGGCCCCACCACACCGTGTGTTCTTCACGCGTCTCGGCGCGGCGCGCAGCTGCGACCAAGGCCCGCAGGCTCGCGCTCGGGGCGCTCTCGTGGGATGGAGACAAACGATCGACCACGATCGTACCGGGCGCAGGCGGCCGGCTGGCCAACAAGATCAGCGCCTGACCACCCGGCGCGAGAAAGAGCCCGACGATGTCCCGAACGAAATCGGGGAACGGCGTTTCGACGGCGACATCACCCGACGCTGAAGCGCTCGGTTTGACGGCAAACGTGCGCCAAATGCGGCTCACGGCGGCCTGCGACATGCCTGTCGCCTCGGCCAACGACCGCGTGCTCCACGCCGCGCCGCCGCCAGGCGCCGACTCCATGGTCAGGCGAACCACCCGCTCGATGTCTTCTTCGGCGATGCGCTTCGGCGCCCCCAGGCGCGGCGCATCGCGCAGCCCGGCGAGACGACGCTCGACGAAACGACGCCGCCATTTGCCGACGGTGGCGCTGGAGATGCCCAGATCGTCGCCGACCTTCGCATTCGTGGCGCCGGTCGCGCAGGCCAGGATGATGGCAGCCCGCTGGGCCAGGCGCGGCTGCGCCTCGCGCTGGCTTCGCAGGCGCTCGAGCTCATG
>JBCCOR010000349.1:0-5515 GCA_039025295.1 Acidobacteriota bacterium | reverse complement strand
GATCGACGCGGTCGCGCCGCGCGCCGCCGGCGCCCGCGTCACCGTCGCGCTCGATATCGAGCGCGCGGCCGACGCCGCGCGGCGCGTGCCGAGCGGCACCGCCGACGCGGGCGAGCTCGTCCAGGCCCTCGGCAACCTGCTCAACAACGCCGTCGACGCCGTCGCCCACGCCCGCGTCGGCGCGGCCGCGGCGGACGGCGCCGATCGGCCGACCGACGTCGTGCTGCGCGTCGACGCCGACGCCGAGCGCGTCCGGCTGTGCGTGATCGACCGCGGCCCCGGCATTCCGCCGGCGCGCCTGGCGACCATCTTCGAGCCCTTCGTCACCGGCAAGCACGGTCGCGGCGGCAGCGGCCTCGGCCTGGCGCTGGTGCGCTCGGTGGTCGAGCGCCACGGCGGCACGATCGAGGTCACCAACCGCGACGACGGCATCTCGGGCGCGTCGTTCACGCTCGTGCTGCCGCGACTCACCGTCGACGTCTAGGCGACGTCGAACGCATCGAACGCCGCCGCCCATACCCGCCATGGTCCTACCCGCCCCAGCCACGTTGACACCGTCGCCCGCCGCGCGAGACGCTGGACCCATCATGAACATCTTGGTGGCAGACGACGAGGAGGTCCTCCAGGACGTCCTCTCCTCCCTCGTCCAGCGCGAAGGCTGGCATCCGACCGTCGCGCGCAGCGGCGAGGAGGCCCTGGCCGTCGTCCGCGAGCAGCCGGTCGATCTGATCCTGCTCGACCTGATGCTGCCGGGCATGTCGGGCATGGAGGTGCTGCGCCAGCTGCGGCGCGAGCATCCCGACGTCGTGGTCGTGATCATCACCGCCTACAGCTCGGTCGAGGGCGCGATCGAGGCCATGCGCGAGGGTGCGTTCCACTACATCCCGAAGCCGTTCAAGAACGACGAGGTCCGGCTGACGCTGCGCAAGGGTCTCGAGCAGCGCCGCCTGACGCGCGAGAACCGCGATCTCAAGGCCCAGCTCAAACAGCGCTACGGCTTCGCCAACATCATCGGCAAGAGCCCGTCGATGCAGAAGGTCTTCGACCTGATCCGGCTGGCGGCGCCGTCGAAGAGCAACATCCTCGTGCTCGGCGAGAGCGGCACCGGCAAGGAGCTGGTCGCCAAGGCGATCCATCATCATTCGCGCCGCGCCGACGGGCCGTTCATCACGGTCAACTCCGGCTCGATGCCGCACGATCTGCTCGAGAGCAACCTCTTCGGCCACGTCAAGGGCGCCTTCACCGGCGCGATCACCAGCAAGACCGGCCTGTTCGAGGCCGCGTCGGGCGGCTCGATCTTCTTCGACGAAATCGGCAACGTGCCGCTCGAGACCCAGGCCAAGCTGCTGCGGGTGATCCAGGAGAAGGAATTCATGCCGGTCGGCGGCGTCGAGACGCGCACCGCCGACGTGCGCATCATCGCGGCGACCAACGCCGATCTCGCCGAGAACGTCGCCCGCGGGCAGTTCCGCGAGGACCTCTACTACCGGCTCAACGTGATCATGCTCGAGCTGCCGCCGCTGCGCCGGCGCACCGAGGACATCCCGCTGCTCGCCAAGCACTTCCTGCGCCACTACGCGAAGGAGAACGAGAAGTCGATGACGCGCATCGCCGCCGCCGCGATGCAGCGCCTGCTCGACCATCGCTGGCCGGGCAACGTGCGCGAGCTCGAGAACGCGATCGAGCGCGCGGTCGTGCTCTCGACAGGCGACGAACTCGACGAGGACCTGCTGCCGGCCTCTGAGCGCGCGCCCACGGGCGAGTTCCGCTTCAACCTCTCACCGACCGCGCAGACGCCCGATCTGCCGACGGACAACGTGCCGATGAAGGAAGCGGTCGCGGCCTACGAGCGGCGGCTGATCCTGGCGGCGCTGCGCAGCTGCGACGGCGTCCAGAAGCGCGCCGCCGCGCTGCTGCAGGTCAAGCCGACCACGCTGCACGAGATGATGAAGCGCCTGAACGTCACCGTCGACATGGTGAGCGGCTAGGCCCAACCGATCCGGCGATCCCGCTCCGATCGCCTCTTACGCACACGCCCGACGGCTCAGACCGCATGGCGCGTCAGCAGGACGAGCGCGTAGCCCTCGACCTGCACCGACGCGGCGGCGGGCGCGATCGTGTCGTCGTCGACCGACGGCACCACGATGCCGGTGCCGGTGTCGAGACGTCGCTGCCAGGCAAAGCGAATCACCGGCGTCGACGGTCCGCCCGCGGCGCGCGGGCTGGCCTTGGGCAGCTTGTAGGCGACCGGCCGCGGCCCGTTGTTGAGCAGCAGCAGGATCTCCTCCCCCGCCACCGGCTCGGCGCGCGGCACCAGATGGATCGCGAAGCCGCGCGCCTTGCTGTTGCGCCAGTCGTCGACCTGCATCGCCTCGCCGTCCGGGCGCAGCCAGCGGATGGTGGCCTGCTTGCCCTCGCCGACCGGGAACGCCTGATGGCGCAGCGGCCGCAGATGCCGCCGCAGCTGCGCGACCGCGCCGACGTAGGCGAGCAGCGCGCGCTGGGCTTCGTCGAGGTCCCAGTCGACCCACGAGGTTTCGTTGTCCTGGCAGTAGGCGTTGTTGTTGCCGCCCTGCGTGCGGCCGAGCTCGTCGCCGTGGCCGAGCATCGGCACGCCCTGGGCGAGGAAGAGCGTCGCGATCAGGTTGCGCTGCGCGCGCGCGCGCAGGGCGAGGATCGCCGGATCGTCGGTCGGTCCTTCGACGCCCCAGCTGTGGCTGCAGTTGTGGCCGTGGCCGTCGCGGTTGTCTTCGCCGTTGGCCTCGTTGTGCTTGTGCGCGTAGGCGGTGGTGTCGGCGAGGGTGAAGCCGTCGTGGCAGGCGACGAAGTTGACGCTCGCGGTCGGTCCGCGCTCGGGGCGTCCGAAAAGATCCGACGAGCCCATCAGGCGGGTCGCGAAGTCGGCGTGAACGCCGGTGTCGCCGCGCCAGAAGCGGCGCGCGGTGTCGCGGAAGCGATCGTTCCACTCGCGCCACGGCGGCGGGAAATCGCCCACCCGGTAGCCGCCCGGCCCGACGTCCCACGGCTCGGCGATCAGCTTGGTGCGCGCCAGCACCGGATCCGCCATCAGCTCCTCGAAGAACGGTGCGTCGAGCCGGAAGCGTCCGCGTCCCTCGTGGTCCTCGCCGGTGCGGCCGAGGGCCGGCGCGAGATCGAAGCGAAAGCCGTCGACGCGCATCTCCTCGACCCAGTAACGCAGCGAGTCGAGCACCAGCCGACGCGCCAGCGGCGAGTCGAGATCGAGGGTGTTGCCGCAGCCCGTGACGTCGGCGTAGCGGCTGCGGTTGTGCGGCATCAGGCGGTAGTAGGCGCGGTTGTCGATGCCCTTGAGGCTGAGCGTCGGCCCGAGATGGTTGCCCTCGGCGGTGTGGTTGTAGACGACGTCGAGCAGCACCTCGATGCCGGCCGCGTGCATCGCCTTGACCATCGACTTGAACTCATCGACCTGTCCGCCGCGGTGGTTGACGGCGTAGCCGGCGTGCGGCGCGAAGAAGCCGAGCGTCGAATAGCCCCAGTAGTTGGTGAGGTTGCGCGACGTCAGATGGCCTTCGTCGGCGATCTGGTGGACCGGCAGCAGCTCGATCGCGGTCACGCCGAGGCGCTTGAGATGGTCGATGATCGCGGGCGCGGCGAGGCCGGCGTAGGTGCCGCGATGGGCCTTCGGCACGTCGGGATGCTGGAGCGTGAGGCCGCGCACGTGGGCCTCGTAGATCAGCGTCTCCGACCACGGCGTGCGCGGATGCGCGTCGTCGCCCCAGGCAAACGCCGCATCGACCACGACGCACTTCGGCATGGCGCCGCCGCTGTCGGTGCCGTTGTAGGAAAGCGCCGGCGCGACCGCCTCGTGATCGACGCCGAAGATGCTGGGCTCGGGCTGCGGCCCGCCGGTGATCGCGCGCGCGTAGGGATCGACGAGCAGCTTGGCGGCGTTGAAGCGATGGCCTTCCTGCGGGCTGTAGGGTCCGCGCACGCGGTAGCCGTAGAGCTGACCGGGCCGGACGTCGTCGAGGCGCACGTGCCAGCGCACGTCGTCGAGCGCGGTCATCGCGACGCGGCGAACCGCGCGGGTGTCGTCGGGATGGTCGAAGAGGCAGAGGTCGACATCCTCGGCGTGTCGCGACGCCAAGTTGAAGTCGACCCCGCGCCCGTCCCAGTGGGCTCCGAGGTCCGTTCGCATGCGATGTGCCCCTAGTGCGCCCGCACCTGGACCGTCTCGCCGACGCGGTCGAGCATCCAGCGCAGATGGTCGTAGTCGGGATGGCGCATGCGGACGTAGGCGTTGGCCATGTAGCCGGCCTCGACCGGCTGCGTGCGCGCGCCGGCGGGCGGCAGATGGGTGTCGATGATCCACTCGCTGAAGCGATCGAGGATCTGCAGGCCCTCGTAGCCCGCGATGCGTCCGTCGCGATCGGGGCGCAGGGCGATCAGGCCAGCGGCGTAGCGGCGCGAGGCGCGGTCGCCGGGTCGGCCGTGGACGATCGCATTCGCCCACTCCTTGTAAATGTCGATGTCATTGCCGGCGCAGTAGAGATCCCACGCGCCGACGCCCGGCGGGCGACAGCCGATCTCGGAGAACTTGAGTCCCTTGGGCCCGAAGAACCACTCCATGTGGGTCGCCGAGGTTTGGATGTCGAGCAGCTCGTTGACCCGGTGGCCCATCTGCTTGACCTCGTCGTAGCCGGGCGCGTCGACGCGGTTGGTGGCGATGAACTGCGGCGAGATCCAGCGCGTGCGCATGGCTTCGAGCACGCCCGGGTAGTAGTGCGAGACGAAGTAGTGGACGATGCGTCCGCCGATGGTGATGGTGTCGAAGAAGCCCTCGTGGCCTTCGATGAACTCCTCGACGGCGACGTCGCCGCCGCGTCCGACGCCCGACTCGGCGAGCACGCGGTTGAGCTGCTCGTCGCTGTCGACCCGGTAGGTGTCGGCGGCGCCGGCGGCGCTGCGCGGCTTGAGAATCAGCGGATAGCCGATCTTCTTGGCGAACGCGCGCACGGCGTCGGGGTCGTCGCTGCCCATCGACGCCGCGCAGGAGATCCCGCCCTGCCGCAGCGCCTCTTTCATGGCGGGCTTGTCGCGGCAGAGGTAGGAGGTTTGGACGCTGGTGCCCGGAATGCTGGAGGCCTCGCGCACGGCGGCGGCGGGCATGATGTGGGCTTCGACGGTCGCCTCGAGCCGATCGACCCACTCGCGCGCCTGGCAGCGTCGGACGGCGGCGAGGAGCGACGGTTCGTGGACGACGGTCGGCACCTGCTCGTAGCCGTAGAGCCAGGATTTGAGCTCACTATCGAGCGCCTCACGCGGCGCCTCGCCGATCCCGGTCACGCGCGCGCCGACGGCGTGCAGGGCGCGGACGAACTGGCGCTGGTTCTTGGGGAAGGCGGGTTCGACGAACAGAACGTGCATGGCGCAGGGCCTCCAACGGCGAAGCGGATGTTGGACGTCCAGCGTCCAGCGGGCTACGGGGTCGGGCGCATGATAGCACCGCGGGGTGGGGAGGCTGGGGGCGTTCGGG
>JBCCOR010000348.1:0-5542 GCA_039025295.1 Acidobacteriota bacterium | reverse complement strand
GGTTCGCCGAGGCGCTCGACGGCGAGCCCGACGCGCACCGCGACGACGCGCCGCCGCGCCTCGCCGCGCTGCGCCGACGGCTCTTCGCCCGCGCCGACGATGGCGACGACGACGTCGGCGGCAACAGCGACCGCGCGCCCGGCCGCGACCGGGATGTCGGCGAAGCGGACGACAGCGTCCACGCCGTGACCGCGCCGGGCGAGGGCCGCGAATGCGTCGAGATCGTCCGCCAGCTGCGCGACGCCGCCCGCGCCGGCATGCCCTTCGACCGCATGGCGGTGCTGCTGCGCGATCCCGCGGGCTATCTGCCGCCGCTCGAGGCCGCCCTGCGCCGCGCCGGCGTGCCGGCCTACGTCAACCGCGGCAGCCGGCGCCCCGATCCGTCGGGCCGCGCGCTGCTCGCGCTGCTCGCGTGCGCCGCCGAGGACCTCGCCACCGTCCACTTTGCCGACTATCTCTCGCTCGGCCAGGTGCCCGCGCTGCGCGCCGACGGCACCCTGCCCGCGGTCGAGATCGCGTGGGTCGAGCCGAGCGGCGATCAGCTGGTGTTCAAGACCCCGCTCGGCCTGCCCGACAGCGCCGATGCGGCGGCCGACGACGCGGCGGATCGCGCCGCGACGCCCGCGCCCTTCGTCGCCGCCGATCGCCTCGACGCGCCGGACGACGCCACGGCAGACGGCACCCCAGCAGCCGACGACGCGGCGGACGCTGCGTCGGCCCGCGCGTACGATGGCGATGCTGCGAACGGTGCGGACGGCGCAGACGTCGCGGACGACGCCATACGCGGATCGGCCGAGGTCCGCGCCGGCGCGTCGGCGACGCCGCGCCGCTGGCAGCGGCTGCTGATCGACGCCGCGGTGGTCGGCGGTCGCGATCGCTGGCGGCAGCGGCTCGAAGGACTCGAGGGCGAGCGCACGCTGCAGCTGCGCGACGCCCTGCTGCGCGCCGGCGGCGCGACCCGCGACGCGTCGCCCGCGGCGGATGCCGAGGCCACCGCGGACGACGCCGACGCGCGCGACGACGGCGATATCCGCCGGCTGCGCGCCGAGCTGGTTGCGCTGCGCCAGCTGCGCCGCTTCGCCCTGCCGGTGATCGACCAGCTGGCAGCGCTGCCGACCGCGGCGCCGTGGGGCGACTGGCTCGACGCGCTCGAGCGCCTGGCGGTCAGCACCCTGCGCCAGCCCGCGGCCGCGCTGCGCGTCCTGGCCGATCTGCGGCCGATGCGCGCGATCGGTCCTATCGCGCTCGACGCCGTCCGCCGCACGCTCGCGCCGCGCCTCGCCTGGCTGCAGACACCGCCGACGGCGCGCCGCCACGGCCGGGTCTTCGTCGGCCACGTCGACGACGCGCGCGGCCGCGGCGATTTCGATCTGGTCTGCCTGCCGGGCCTCGCCGAGGGCATCTTTCCGCGCCGTCCGCTCGAGGATCCGCTGCTGCTCGACGCTCTGCGCCGCGCGCTCGATCCGCAGCTGCCGACCCAGGCGCGCCGGGTCGACGACGAGCGCCTGCGGCTGCGCCTGGCGGTCGGCGCCGCGGGCGATCGCCTGGTGATCAGCGTGCCGCGCCTCGACGCCCTGCAGGGTCAGGCGCGCGTGCCGTCGTTCTACGCCCTCGATCTGCTGCGCGCCGCCGACGGTCGGCTGCCCGCGCTCGGCGCCGGCGACGGCGGCGGCGACGACGCGCACGCGCTGCCGGCGCCACGCGACGCCAGCGACGCCCTCGATCCGGCCGAATTCGATCTCGCCACGCTCGCGCCCGCGCTGCACGCGAACGACGCCGCGACGGTCACGGGACGCGGCCGCTATCTGCTCGCGGCCGCGCCCGCCCTGGCGCGCAGCCTGCGACGACGGGCGCGGCGCTGGCGGGCACGCTTCACCGCCGCCGACGGCCTCGATCTCGGCGCGCGCGACGCCTGGAGCGCCGGTCGACCCGACGTCGCCGACGCACTGCGCGCCGCGCTCGACGCGCGCCGTCCGCGCCATCACGCCCACGCCGCCACCGCGCTCGAGGCCTTCGCCGCCTGCCCCTACCGCTTCTACCTGCGCGCGATCGTCGGCCTGCGTCCGCGGCCCGTGCCGAGCGCGCCGACCCATCTCGATCCGCGCACCCGCGGCGCGCTCTTCCACGAGGTGCAGGCGGCGCTGCTGCAGGCGCTCGACGACGACGACGCGCCGCCGCTCGCAGCCGACCGCGACGGCGCGATCGCGCGCGCCGACGCGCTGCTCGACCGCATCGCCGCGCGCTGGCGCGACGATCTCCTGCCGCGCCTGCCGCAGGTGTGGCAGCGCGAGATCGAGGATCTGCGGCTCGATCTGCGCGGCTGGATCCACGACCGCGCCGACGACGACGGCCCGTGGCAGCCGCTAGAAGTCGAATTCGATCTCGGCGACGCGGCGGTCGTCGCCGACGGCATGCGCGTGCGCGGCGCGGCCGACCTGATCGAGGTCCACGCGCGCGACGGCACGATTCGCGCGGTCGACCACAAAACCGGTCCGGCGGGCGATCCGGGGCCGCTGGTGGTCGGCGGCGGCGAGGTGCTGCAGCCGCTGCTCTACGCGCTCGCGGCCTCGGGCCGCCTCGGCCAGCCGGCGGTCGAGGGCGCGCTCTACCACTGCACCCGCCGCGGCGGCTACCGCCGGCGCGCCGTGCCGATCGACGACCGCACCGTCGGCCAGCTGCAGCGCGTGCTCGACCTGATCGACCATCACGTTGCCCAGGGCTTCCTGCCCGCCGCGCCGCGTCCGGCGACCCGCCAGCGTCCCGACGCCTGCGCCGGCTGCGACTTCCGATCGGTGTGCGGTCCGCACGAGCCGCACCGCGTGACGATCAAGGCGCGCCAGCCGCTCCAGGCCCTCACCAACGTGCGCAGGCTCGGCTGATCGAGCCATGACGACGGTCCCACCCGATCGCGAGACGCTCGAGGCGCGCGACGCCGAGGCGCGTCGCCGCATCGAGCACGATCTCGACGTCAGCCTGGTGGTCGAGGCGGCCGCGGGCGCGGGCAAGACGACGCTGCTCGTCGGGCGCCTGATCGCGCTGCTCGCCGCCGGCAAGGCGACAGTCGACGGCATCGCCGCGGTCACCTTCACGCGCAAGGCGGCGGGCGAGCTCAAATTGCGCCTGCGCCAGGCGCTCGACGGCGCGCGCAGCGCGGAAGCCGACGCCGTCCGGCGCGCGCGCCTCGAAGACGCGCTCGCCCATCTCGAAACCGCGCGCATCGGCACCATCCACGGCCTGTGCGCCGAGCTGCTGCGCGCGCGCCCGGTCGAGGCCGGCATCGATCCGCACTTTCGCGAGATCGACCAAGACGCCGCCCGCGCGCACTACGACCGCCTCTTCGACCGCTGGCTCCAGGCCCGGCTCGACGATCCGCCGGCCGGCCTGCGCCGCGCGCTGGCGCGGCTGGCCGCCCGCGGCGGACGCGCCGGCGGTCCGGGCGGCAACCACGACGACCCGCTCGCGCAGCTGCGCCACGCGGGCTGGGAGCTGGCCGAGTGGCGCGACTTCCCCGCGCCGTGGACCGCGCCGGCCGAGGACGCCTCGCGCGCGGCGCAAATCGAGCGGCTGATCGACGACGTCCGCGCGCTCGCCGATCTGCACGATCGCTGCCCCGACCGCCACGACGCGCTCAAGCAGGCGTTCGCACCGGCCGCGCTCACCGCCGCATGGTTCGCCATCTCGGCGCGCGCCGGCGGCGCGCCCGATCTCGACGTCGCCGAGGGGCAGCTGCTGGCGCTGGCGAACGATCTGCGCGGTCATCGCTTCAAGCGCGGCCGCGGCCGCTGGTTCGTGCCGGCCGTCGCCGCCGCGGCCCGCAGCGGCGACGCGGCGCGCGACGACGGCGTCACCCGCGACGACGCGATCGCCCAGCGCGACGCGCTGATGGAGGCGATCCAGGCATTCCGCGACGACGCCGACGCCGCGCTCGCGGCCGCGCTGCGCGAGGACCTGCGCGCGACGGTCGAAGCCTACGACGCGTCGAAGCGCCGGCTCGGTGATCTCGACTTCCTCGATCTGCTGCTGTGCGCGCGCGATCTGCTGCGCGACCGCGACGACGTCCGCCGCGCGTTCCAGCAGCAGATCCGGCACGTGTTCGTCGACGAGTTCCAGGACACCGATCCGCTGCAGGCCGAAATCCTGCTGCTGCTGGCCGCGGACGATCCCGCCGAGCGCGACTGGCGCCGGGTGCGGCCGGCGCCGGGCAAGCTCTTTCTGGTCGGCGATCCCAAGCAGTCGATCTACCGCTTCCGCCGCGCCGATCTCGGCCTCTACCGCCGCGTGTGCGCCCAGCTCGCCGCGGCCGGCGTGCCGCAGCTGCATCTGCACCGCAGCTTCCGCGCGCTCGAGCCGCTGCAGGGCACGATCAACGCCGCCTTCGCGCCCGAGATGATCGCCGACGACGACGTCCAGCAGCCCGACTACGCCGCGATGCTGCCGCATCGGCGCGTGCCTGACGACGTCGCGCAGCCCGCGATCGTCGCCCTGCCCGCGCCCTATCCCTACGGCTATCGCGACGTCACCAAGACCGCGATCGAGGGATGCTTGCCCGACGCGGTCGCGGCGTGGATCGCCTGGCTGCTGCACGAGAGCGGCTGGACGGTCGCCGATCCGGCGCGCGGCGGCGCGCGCGTGCCGGTGCGTCCGCGCCACGTCGCGGTGCTCTTCCGCCGCTTCGTCTCGTGGGGCGACGACGTCACCCGCGGCTACGTGCGCGGGCTCGAGGCGCGGGCGGTGCCCTACGTCCTGATCGGCGGCCGCGGTTTCCACCAGCGCGCGGAGGTGATGACCCTGCGCGCGGCGCTGCGCGCGATCGAATCGCCCGACGACGCGCTCGCGGTCTACGCCGCGCTGCGCGGCGATCTCTTCGCCCTCGGCGACGATCAGCTGCTCGCCTACTCGCTGGCCTACGGCCGTCCGCATCCGCTGCGCGTGCCGCGCGCGCTCGTCGACGACCATGCGGCCCGCGCGCACTTCGCGCCGGTGCTCGACGCGCTCGCCGCGCTGGCGCGGCTGCATCGGCGGCGCAACCGCGTGCCGGCGGCGACGGTGATCGACGATCTGCTCGCAGCGGTGCGCGCGCACGCGGGCTTCGTGCTGCGCCCGGCGGGTCGCCAGGTGCTGGCCAACGTCGAGCGCGTCGCCGAGCTGGCGCGCCGCGCCGAGCGCGCCGAGGGCGCGAGCTTCGGCCGCTTCGTCGCGTCGCTCGAAGCCGCCGCCGACCGCATCGGCGCGGGCGGCGACGCGCCGGCGATGGACGCGCTCGCCGACGGCGTGCGCGTGATGACCGTGCACAGCGCCAAGGGCCTGGAGTTCCCGATCGTGGTCCTGGCCGATCCCACGGCCAAGCTGGCGGCCGCGCGGCCGGGGCGTGCGATCGATCCGGAGGCCGGTCGCGCCGCGGTCCGCCTGATGGGCTGCGCGCCCGAGGATCTGCGCCGCGCCGAGGCGATCGAGCAGCAGCGCGACCGCGCCGAGGGCGTGCGCCTGGCCTACGTCGCGGCGACGCGCGCGCGCGACGTCCTGGTGGTGCCGGTCGTCGGCG
>JBCCOR010000347.1:0-5546 GCA_039025295.1 Acidobacteriota bacterium | reverse complement strand
CGGTGCGGCCGAGCTGCTGCGGGCGCATGCCGCGCCCGCGGGCTCGGCGGCGCGCGCCGCGCGGCTGGCCGCGGCCGAGGCGCCCTGGCGCGCGGCCGACGCGATCAACCGCGGGCTGCAGGTGGTCATCGAACCGCTGCGCCGCGAGGCACACGCGCTCGCCGCGGCGGCCGGCCCGGCCGAGCCGGCGCGACGCGTTTCGGTGCAGGGATGAGCGGCGGACGGATCGACTACGGCACGGCGGTGCCGCTCTCGAGCGGCGGCGCGGGCGAGGTGTACAAGGCCTACGACGCGAAGCTCGGCCGGCATGTGGCGCTGAAATTCCTGCGCTCCGACGATCCGGTGCAGGTGCGCCGCCTGGCGCGCGAGGCGCGGGCCCAGGCGAATCTGCCGGCCCATCCGAACCTGTGCGCGATTTACGGCGTCGGTACGCTCGACGGACGGCCCTACATCGCGATGGAGTACGTCGAAGGTGAGGGGCTCGACGCGGTTGGCGGAACGCTCTCGGTCGAGATGCGGGTGCGGGCGATCGCCGACGTCGCGGCGGCGCTCGAGGTGGTGCACGCGGCGGGCCTGGTGCACCGCGACATCAAGCCGGAGAATATCGTCCTGGCGCATGGCGCCGATGGCTTGGCGCGTAGCGCCGATGGCTTGGCACGCGACGCCGACACCGACACCGGCACCGAGGCGGGCACCATGCGCCCGGTGCTGGTCGATTTCGGCACGGTGTGGTCGGCCGACTACCGAACGATGACCCAGCTCGGCTATTTCATCGGCACGCCGGCATTCATGGCGCCCGAGCAGGTGCGCGGTGGGCACGAGGCGCTGGGGCCGGCGGCCGATATCTACGCCCTCGGGGCCACGCTGTACGGCCTGCTGATCGGCGTCCCACCGTTCGACGATCCCGATCCGATCCATTTGCTCCATCAGGTGCTCAACGACGATGCGCCCCGGCTGCGCAGCCGCTGGCGATCAGCACCGCGCGAGCTCGAGGCGATCATCGCGTGCTGTCTGGCGAAAGAGCCCGCGCGGCGCTACGCATCGGCTTCGGATCTGGCGGCGGATCTGCGCAGCTACCTGGCTGGTCAGTCGGTGCAGGCGCAGGCGCAGCGATGGGACACGCGCATCGCGCAGCGGGTGCGCGGCTGGCGGCGACCGCTGCAGGTCGTTGCCGTCGCTTTGGCGCTGACCGCGGTCGTGCTGGGCGTGCTGGGCTGGCGGGCGCAGCAGCGGCGCGCGGCGGTTCAGCGCTACGATCCGATCGGTGCCGGTTTCGAAGGCACCCTGCGCGCGGAGTACATGTCGCCCCAGCACGATGTGCGCCCGGCGCAGGCGCGGGTGCGCGCGCGGGTGCGCGCGCTCGAGACGGCGCTCGCCGACGCGCCGGGGCCGGCGCGGGCGCCGATGCGCGGGGCGATCGGTCGCGGCTGGCTGGCGCTGGGCGAGACCGACCACGGTTTGCACCATCTGCGCGCGGCGTGGGCCGACGGTCACCGCACGCCCGCCATCGCCTACGCCATCGGCCGCGGTCTGTCGACGCGCTATGCGGCGGCGCTGGGGCAGAGTCAAAGACTGCTCGATCCGTCGGACCAGCAGGCCCAGCAGGCCGAGGCGGTGCGCCGCTACCGTGAGCCGGCGCGTCTCTTTCTCGAACGCGGCCGGGATGCGCCGTCGACCGCGGCGAGCTTCGTCGAGGCGCTCCTGCTGCTCTACGAAGGCGACTACGATGCTGCGCTGCGCCAAGCCGAGCGGGCGCGCGGCGCGCTGCCGTGGCAGCACGAAGTCGACGCGCTGATCGGGACCATCTACCAAGAGCGCTCGCGCGTCGGCTCTCGCCGGGGCGATCTCTCGACGTCGTGGCGGGATCTGCGCGCGGCCGATCAGGCCCATCGTCGCGCGCTGCGTTCCGCACCCGGCGATCCGCATCTCGCCGTCGCCCTGTGCGCTCAGCGTGCGCATGCGTTTGCCTACGCGGTCAGCAACACCGCTGCGCTTGCCGCGGTGTCGCACCCGAGCGTGGTGGCCGCTCACGACGCCGCGCGCGTGGCCTGCTATCGCGCGCGGCGACTCGCGCGGCACAATCCGCGTGTGCCGACCGCCTTGGCCAACGTCGCGCTGTACTGGGCAAGCTACCGCCGCTGGATCACGGGGAAAGACAACCATGCCGCGCTCTACCGCGGCTGGCAGTGGGGGCAGCACGCCCTGGACCTCGATCCGTCGTACGCACCCGCCTACGGCTGGCTCAGTGCGCTGGCGCTGACCTTTGCCGATCGCATCGACGATCTGCAGGTGCACTACGATGCGCGACCGTGGCTCGATCTGGCGGAGGTCTACGTCGCGCGGTCGGTGAAGGCGGGGAACGATGCGAGAAGCGTCCTGGCCCACTGGTCGCTGATCTTGAACAAGCGCGGCTTCGTCGAACTGCAGCTCGGTCGCGATCCGTACGACACGCTCCGTCGTGCGGTTTTCTATGCCGAGCAGGTGGTGCAGCGCGATCCACGTCGCGTGGTCGCGCACTACCGGCTGGCGGAAACGCACAGCCTGTTGGCCCAGGCAGGGCTGTACTTCGGTCGTTCGATCGACGCGTCGCTCGCCGCGTCGACGCACGGCTTCCGGCGGATACGCCGTCTGAGTTCGTCCCAAAACGCGCTGGCCCAGTACATCGCACTGAACCATTACTACGGTGCGCAGCAGGCGTTTTATCGCGGCGCGGATCATCGGCCGTGGATCGAGCACGCCGTGCAGCAGATCAACCGGCTGCTGGCGCGCGTGCCCGCGCTGCATCACGTGCACAACTACCGCGCGATCTTCTTGCTGGGCAGTGCGCGCATGAACGTCGAGATGGGCATCGATCCTGCGCCGATGCTGCGTCGCGCGGCCACCAGCCTGCGGGCGATGGAAAGCGCGTCGACCGCAAGCGCAGGCGGTGGAGCGCTTTTCTACAAGCGCTCGACCGAGCGGCTGACGGTGGAGCAGAACGCGATCGAAGCGCTGTGGCGCAGGGCGCAGGGCGCACCGATCGACGACCAGCTTGCGACGATCGACCGCTGGCTCGGCGACGGGCACGATCTGCCGCTCCATCTCGTGCCGGTGTGCGCCGATGCGGCCGCGCTCTTCATGCGCCGCGCGCTGGCGCGTCGCAGCGCGCAGGCCGTCGCCCGCGCCGATCGCCGATACGCGCGCTGCATCGATGCGCTCGCACGGTATCCCGACGCGAGCGGGTCGGCCATGCTTTCCCTGAACCGAGGCAAGGCGGCGCTGCTGCGCGCGTACGCGGTCGGTGCCGACGTCGCAAAGCGCGGTGCCCATCTCGCCGAGGCCGAGCGCCACTGGCGCACGGCGGAGACATCGAACCCTTGGCTGGCCCGTCAGCTGGTGCCGCTGCGGCGCGAGGTGCGTACGCTCGCTGCGGCGCGCGATGGCCACGCGGTGCAGATCATGCCGGTGCAGCGATGAGCGGCGAGCGGATCGACTACGGCACGGCGGTGCCGCTGTCGAGCGGCGGCGCGGGCGAGGTCTACAAAGCCTACGACGCGAAGCTCGGCCGGCACGTGGCGCTAAAGTTCCTGCGCTCGGACGATCCGGCGCAGGTGCGCCGTCTGGCGCGCGAGGCGCGGACGCAGGCGAACCTGCCGACGCATCCGAACCTGTGCGCGATCTACGGCGTGGGCGACTACGAAGGCCGTCCGTACATGGCGATGGAGCACATCGCGGGCGAGGCGCTCGACGCGGTCGCTCAGACGCTGTCGGTGGCGCAGCGCGTGCGCGCGATCGCGCAGATCGCCGAGGCGCTGTCGATCGTGCATGCGGCGGGCCTGGTGCATCGCGACATCAAGCCGGCGAACATCGTCCTGGCGCGCGACGGCGACGGTGACGGCGGAGAAGACGCCGACCACGGGCTGCGGCCGGTGCTGGTCGACTTCGGCACGGTGTGGTCGGCCGATCTGCGGACGCTGACCCGTCTCGGCCAGTTCGTCGGCACGCCGGCCTACATGGCGCCCGAGCAGGTGCGCGGGGGGCACGACGCGCTCGGGCCGGCGGCCGACATCTACGCGCTCGGGGCGACGCTCTTCCATCTGCTGACCGGGCGGCTGCCCTTCGCCGCCGATCAGCCGATCGAAGCGCTGCGCCAGGTGCTCGACGACGAGGCGCCGCGGCTGCGCGCGGTCCGACCGGATCTCGCCGCCGATGTCTCCATCGATCTCGAGCGGGTCGTGCTGCGCTGCCTGGCGAAAGATCCGGCGGACCGCTACGGCAGCACCGCGGCCCTCGCCGCCGATCTGCGTCGCTGCCTGCGCCGCGAGCCGATCGCCGCCGGTCGTCCGCGCTGGAACACCCATCTGATGCGCCGCCTGCGCCGGCTGAAGCTGCCGCTGCGCGCGCTCGCCGCGCTGCTCGCGCTGGCGGCGCTGGCGCTGGGCCTGATCGCCCATCGCTGGCACGTGCGCCGCGACGCGGTGCAGCGCTACGACGCCCTCGCTCAGAGCCTCGAAGGCGTGCTGCGCGCCGAGTATATGTCTGCGCCGCACGACGTGCGGCCGGCGCGCCAGCGCGTGCGCGCGCGCCTGGATGCCCTGCAGACGACGCTCGCCGACGCGCCGGGGCCAGCGCGCGGTCCGCTGCAGGGCGCGATCGGCCGCGGCGCGCTGGCGCTCGACGACGGCGCGATGGCCGCCCATCATCTGCGCGCCGCCTGGAACGCCGGGCATCGCACGCCGACGATCGCCTACGCGCTCGGCCGGGCGCTCGGCCTGCGCTACGCGGCCGCGCTCGACCGCGCCCGGCAGATGCTCCAGCCGGCGGCGCGGGCCGCGGCCGCGGCCGACGCCGCCCGCCGCTACCGCGATCCGGCGCGGGCGTTTCTCGAACGCGGGCGCAGCGCGCCGTCGACCGCGCCGGCCTACGTCGAGGCGACGCTGCTGTTCTACGAAGGCCGGTACGACGCCGCGCTCGACGCCGCCCGCCGCGCGCGCGACGTGCTGCCGTGGCGGCACGAGGCCGACGAGCTGATCGGCACGATCCAGCGCGAGCGCGCCGCGCAGGCGTTTCTCGAAGGCGACGACCACACGGCCTGGCGGGCCGATCGCGCCGCCGGCGTCGCCTACCGAACGGCGATGCGCTCGGCGGGCAGCGATCCGCGGGTGGCGCTGGGTGCCTGCCGCCAGCGCGTGGCCGCGCTCGGCAACGGCGTCGGCCGCGCCGGCGCGTCGTTCGAGACCTCGGCGCCGGCCCTCGTCGCCTACCGCGACGCCGCGCGCGTCGCGTGCCGGCGCGCGCGCCTGCTGCGACCGGACGATCCCCAGATCTTCGACCAGCTGGCGCAGATCCAGCGTCACTGGGCGGTCTACCAGCTGTGGGTGCTCGACGAAGATCCGCGCGCGACCGTCAACCGCGGTCGCGCGCTGTGCGGGCGCGCGATCGACCGCGCGCCGCGCGATCCGCTGCTGCGCCAGACCTGCGGCCAGCTGGCGGTAATTCGGGCGCAGGCGCTGCAGGTGCGCATGCCCGCCGTCGATCCGCGGCCGGGGCTCGACGAAGCCCAGCTG
>JBCCOR010000346.1:0-5553 GCA_039025295.1 Acidobacteriota bacterium | reverse complement strand
GCCCGCGGGCACGCGCACGCACACCGCGGGCATCGCGATGGCGCATGCGCAGCTGGCCGCAGGCGGCGCTGACGTCGTCGCCGCGCTGGCGGCGGACGGTGGCGACGAGGCCGCGATCGCGCAGTCGGCCGGCGAAGGCCTCGACCCGCGCCGGCGACGGCACGCGCATGTCGTCGTCGAGCACCGGATCGGGATTGAGCGGAATCAGGTTGACCTTGGCGTGCAGGCCGGCGAGGCGCCGGGCGAGCAAATCGGCGTCGGCGGGCGCGTCGTTGATGCGATCGATCAAGATGTACTCGACCATCAGGCGCTGGCGCTTGGCGCGCGGATAGCGGTGCAGCGCGGCGATCAGGTCGTCGAGCGGGTACTTGCGGTTGATCGGCACCAGATCGTCGCGGCGCGCATCGTCGGGGGCGTGCAGCGAGACCGCCAGGTTCGGACGCCGTTCCCACGCCGCCATCGCGTCGATGCCGGGCACGATGCCCGAGGTCGAAACCGTGATCCGCCGCCACGAGATGTGGTCGATCAGCACG
This sequence comes from Acidobacteriota bacterium, assembly GCA_039025295.1. GTDB lineage: Bacteria > Acidobacteriota > Thermoanaerobaculia > Multivoradales > J023 > JBCCOR01. Next base: position 5,020 of record JBCCOR010000346.1, on the reverse strand, counting down.
TCGAGCGCGGCGCGCAGGGATTCGAGGTTGAGCAGCGGCTCGCCCATGCCCATGAACACCAGGTTGTAGCGGACGCTGTCGTCGTCGTCGGTCGGCAGCGGGCGGATCGGCGGACGATCGGCGGGCGTCACCGTCGGCACCGGCTGCGACGGATCGTCGCCGGCGAGCGCGCGCAGCACCAGCACCTGGGCGAGGATCTCGCCCGGCGTCAGATTGCGCCCGGCGCCCCAGTAGCCGGTGACGCAGAAGCGGCAGGCGAGCGCGCAGCCGGCCTGACTCGACACGCACAGCGTGCGCCGCCGGCCGTCGGGGATGTCGACCGCCTCGATCACCGCGCCGTCGTCGAGTCGGAAGAGCGCCTTGACCGTGCCGTCCTGCGCGCGATCGAGGCGCACGACGCGCGGCAGGCCAAAGCGGAAATGCTCGCGCAGCCGATCGCGCAGCGCCGCGGGCAGGCCGGGCATGGCCGCGAAGTCGTCGACGCCGCCGCGGTAGAGCGCACGGTAGATCTGGTCGGCGCGGAAGGGGCGGTCGAGATGCGGCGCGAGCGTCTTGCGCAGCGCATCGCGCGACAGGCCGAGCAGATCGACGCGCGCGTCAGCCGCGGCGGTGCGGGCCGGCGCCGGACGCAGCGCGGGCGACGAGGTCGGCGCGAACGCCGCCGGACGCGCGCTGGCGTCGTCGGCGTCGGCAAGGGGGATGCGGGACGGCATGCGCAGGCGGATCGTGGCGGCGGCCGTGGGCCCGCGGCTCAGCTCGAGCGGCGGCGCGGGTTGCGACCGGGCCGGGTGGCGTCGATGCCGAGCTCGCGCAGCCAGGCGACGTCCTGCCCTTCGAGGCGGAAAGCGGGGTCGCGCGCCGGCGGCAGCGCGGGCGGCGGCGTCGCCGGCTGGGTCGTCGCCGGTTGGGGCTCGCGCGAGGCGAGCTCGATGGTCAGGCCATGCTCGCCGTCCTCGTCGCAGTCGAGGATCAGCTGCAGGCGGTAGCCCTGTTCGTGGATGCGGCGCATCGCGTGGGTGACGTCGTCGGCGTTCGACAAGGTCTCCACCAGGGCGCGTCCGAGGTCGTTGACCATTTCGCGGACGTGATCGTCGTCGTGTGCGTGCGGTGCCATTTTCCTGATTATGGAGACGCCCCGGGACGGCTGTCAAACCGTCGCCGGGGCGTTTGGGGTTCAGACCGGACCGCGGCGGGCCCGGCTGGATCGCGCTCAGCCGCGCTCGTCGACCGGCACGAAGTCGCGCTTGCGCGGTCCGGTGTAGATCTGCCGCGGCCGATTGATGCGGCTCTTCGGGTTGTCGACCATCTCCTTCCACTGGGCGATCCAGCCCGGCAGGCGGCCGAGGGCGAACATGACCGTAAACATGTTGGTCGGGATGCCCATCGCGCTGTAGATGATGCCGCTGTAGAAGTCGACGTTCGGATAGAGGCGGCGCTGGACGAAGAATTCGTCTTCGAGGGCGATCCGCTCGAGGTTCTTGGCGATCTCGAGCAGCGGATCGTCGATGCCCAGCTCCTCGAGCACGGCGTCGGCGGCCGTCTTGAGGATGCGCGCGCGCGGATCGAAGTTCTTGTAGACGCGGTGGCCGAAGCCCATCAGGCGGAAGTTCGACGACTTGTCCTTCGCCATGTCAACGTACTTCTGGTAGTTGCCGCCATCCTCGTGGATGTGGCGCAGCATCTCCATCACCTTCTGGTTGGCGCCGCCGTGAAGCGGGCCCCAGAGGGCGCAGATGCCGGCGGCGATCGTCGCCCAGAGATTGGCCTGGCTGCTGCCGACCATGCGCACCGTCGAGGTGCTGCAGTTCTGCTCGTGGTCGGCGTGCAGAATCAGCAGCAGGTTGAGCGCGCGCTCGAGCACCGGGCTGACGCGGTAGGGCTCGGCGGGCACGGCGAACATCATGTGCAGGAAGTTGGCCGTGTAGCTGAGGTCGTTGCGCGGGTAGATGAACGGCTGGCCGATCGACTTCTTGTACGAAAAAGCGGCGATCGTCGGCGCCTTGGCAAGCAGGCGGATGATGTTGAGATCGACGCCGTCGCTGCCGTCGGTGCTGCGCGGGTAGTAGGTCGAGAGCGAGGTGATCATCGAACACAGGATCGCCATCGGGTGGGCCGACGGCAAATAACCCTCGAAGAACTTCTTCATGTCTTCGTGGATCATCGTGTGCTTGGTCATCCGCTCCTGGAACTGGTCGAGGGTCGCCTTCGACGGCAGCTCGCCGTAGATGAGCAGATAGCAAACCTCGGGGAAGCTCGCGTTCTCGGCGACCTCCTCGATCGGATAGCCGCGGTAGCGCAGGATGCCTTCTTCACCGTTGATGAAGGTGATGTCGCTCGTGCAGCTGCCGGTGTTGCCGTAGCCGGGGTCGAGGGTGATGGCACCCGACTGGCTGCGCAGTTTGGCGATGTCGATGCCAATCTCGCCCTCGGAGCCGGTGAGGGTGGGAAGCTCGTAGGTTTCGCCTTCGAGGATCAGCTTGGCCGTGCCCATGGTCATCTCCTAAGCGACGCCGCAGCGTGACGTAGTTCAAGGGGAAGGGAGTGGGATGGAGGGGACGACGGCGCCCGTGGCGAGGTTCTCGACGAGATGGCGTGAAAATCGGTGTGCATGGCGCGCGTCCTGCGCAGTGTATCCGCCGGTCCGGCGAACGCGCAAGCGGCTTTGCCGGACTGCGGCATGACGCCCGGCGCGGCCCCTGGGTGGTTTGATACGCTGCCGCCGACGTCGTCGTTCGACGCGTCGTCTTCTGTTCCCACCCCGACCTTGTCATCCAGGCAGCGTCATCCCGACGGGCCGTCCCAACAGGCCCGCATCCGCGCCTCAGCCGCGCGCCGTTCTTGAGGAGATTGCCGTGAAAGCCACGATCGAAACCAACAAAGGCACCATCCATATCAACCTCTATCCCGAGCAGACGCCGGCTACGGTCGCGAGCTTCATTCTGCTCGCCGAGCGCGGCTACTACGACGGCATCACCTTCCACCGCGTCGTGCCGAACTTCGTCATCCAGGGCGGCGATCCCACCGGCACGGGCCGCGGCGGTCCGGGCTACCGCTTCGAGGACGAGTGCCTGCCCGCGCTGCGCCACGACCGTCCGGGCATCCTGTCGATGGCCAACGCCGGTCCGCGCACCAACGGCAGCCAGTTCTTCATCACCCACGTTGCGACGCCGCATCTCGACGGCAAGCACACGGTCTTCGGTCACGTCACCGAGGGTCAGAACGTGGTCGACGCGATTCGCCAGGGCGACACGATGACCAAGGTCACGATCCTCGACGACACGGCGGACCTGCGCGCGAAGATGGGCGACCGCATCACCGAGTGGGAGGCTGCGCTCCAGCGCGAGGGGCACTGATCCTTCCTGGGGCCACGAACGCCGATCGGCCTCGAACGATCAAGCCCGCAGCAGCAGCCGGACGGCAAAGACGATCAGCGCGACGGCGACCACCGCGCGCAGCTGGCGCTCGGCCGCGCGCACGTTGAAGCGCGCGCCGAGCGCGCCGCCGAGCGCGAAACCCGCGCCGAGCGCCAATCCCGGCAGCCACGCGACCGCGCCGCCCCACGCAAAGAGCGCCAGGCTGAGGACGGTGAACCCGAGCACGACCGCAACCTTGAGCGCGTTGCCGCGGGCGATGCCGAGCCCACAGCGCGACGCCAGCGCGAGCAGCAAAAAGCCGGCACCCGCCTGCACGAAGCCGCCGTACACGCCCGCGCCGAAAAAACCCAGCTGCGTCGTCCAGCCGACCCGCGCCGGCGCGGTGGACGCGCCCGCCACGCCCGAACCACCGTCCGCATCCGGCCCCGCCGGCCGACGCGCGAGCGTGATCAGCGCGAATACCACCATCATCGCCGCCAAGAAGCGCTCGAACGTCGCCGGATCGACGCGCAGCGCCAACCCGACGCCCATCACCGCCCCGGCGAGCGCCGGTGGCAGCGCCGCACGCAGATGGGCGACCAGCGCGTCGTCGAGCAGGCCCGCGCGCCGAAAGCGGCCGACCGCGACCACGTTCTGACACAGGATGCCGACGCGGTTGGTGCCGTTGGCGACCGTCGCCGTCAGGCCGAGATCGATCAGCACCGGCAGGGTCAGGAACGAGCCGCCAGCGGCGACGACGTTGAGCGTGCCGGCGGCGAGGCCCACGCCGAACAGCACGAGCACGTCGACGAGCGCCAGGCTCACGCCGCCACCCGCCGGACGACCGCGGTGCGCCGATGGCCGCCGTAGTCGCGCACCAGATCGGCCAACACGAGCCGCGGCGCGCGCCGCGCCACCGCGTCGACCAGCCAGTCGCCCTGATCGTGGCCGAGCTCGACGATCAGATGCGCGTCCGGACGCAGGCCGCGCGGCGACGCGGCAGCGTCGAGCAGGCGACGCAGCGGACCGCGGCCGTCGTCGTCGCCGAAGAGCGCCGCCGAGGGCTCATGATCGACCACCTCGGGCGACAGGGTCGGCCGCGCCGACGGCGCGACGTAGGGCGGATTGCTCGCCACCAGATCGAACGCGTCGAGCCGCAGACCGCGGGTGAGGTCACCGCGCACCAGGGCGACGCGCCCGGCGACGCCGTGGCGCAGCGCGTTGGCGCGCGCCACCCGCAGCGGCCCGGGCCAGCGATCGCTGGCGACGACCCGCGCGTCGGAGCGCTCGGCGGCGAGGGTGACGGCGATGCAGCCCGAGCCCGTGCCGACGTCGAGAATGCGCGGCGCGCGACGCGCGGCGAGCGCCGCCAGCGACGCTTCGATCAGATGCTCGGTTTCGGGACGCGGGATCAGGACGCGCGCGTCGACCGCGAAGTCGCGGCCGTAGAACGCGCGCGTGCCGGTGAGGTAGGCGGCCGGCTCGCCCGCCGCGCGACGCGCGACAAGCGCGCGAAAGCGCTGCGCGTCGGCCGCCGCGGGGCGCGCGGCGCCGCGCGCCACCACCAGCGCCGCGCGCCCGCCGAGGCCGTAACCGAGCAGCCGCAACGCCGCCCCCGGCGCCGGCGCGGCCGGCGCCGCCCGCCGCGCGGCACGCGCCGCGGCGGG
>JBCCOR010000345.1:0-5566 GCA_039025295.1 Acidobacteriota bacterium | reverse complement strand
GAGGACGTCATGCCGGCGACCGACGTCGCCAGCTGCGTGCAGCAGGTGGTCGGCTTCTACCGTCCGCATCTCGAGCGGATGTTCGACGATCACGTCAAGCGCATGCGCGATCTCGAGGCGCTGATCGTGCTCGCCGAGCCCTACATTCGCCTCGACCGCTTCCTGACCGATCTGGCGATCGAGCCGCCCGATTTCGCCCGCCCGGGTGACGCGCCCGACGCCGAGGACGAATTCGTCACGCTGTCGACGATCCACTCGGCGAAGGGTTTGGAGTGGCGGTCGGTGTTCGTGCTGCATCTCAACGACGGGCAATTTCCAAGCGCGCAGGCGCTCGACGACGCCGAGCGCTACGAGGAAGAGCGGCGCTTGCTCTACGTTGCCGTGACCCGCGCCAAGCGCGAGCTCTACCTGATCAAGCCCGAGTTCGTCTCGCGCCGCGGCGGCGGCCGCGGCTGGCAGGGCGGCGGCACGGTCGGCGAGCTCAGTCCGCTCCTGCGCGACGTCGACGGGTTCGACGATCTGGTCGAGACGACGCAGCACGTCGTCGAGGCCGACGCGGACGACGACGGCCCCGTGCCCGACGGCGGATCGCCGTCCGCGCAGCGTTCGGGCGAGGTCCGGGCCAAGCTCAAGCGGATCGACGATTTTTTCGGGTCGTGATCCGCGCTGCCTTGGGTCGCTGGGCGATTGATAAGATGCACAATGGAGGTACATCGATGGCACACAGCACGATCCAGAAGCAAATCTTGGCCGATCTGGAACGACTATCCCCCGATCAGCAAGCACAGGCTGCGTCCTACATTCGTGCTTTGGCCACGTCGCTGCCTCGCGGTACGTCTGGAGACGAGCTCATGCGATTTTGGGGCACCATCGACGCAGAATCGGCGCAGGAGATGCTTCGCGTGATTGACGAAGGCTGTGGCCGAATCGATTCCGATGGCTGGTAAGTATCTCGTTGACACCAACATTGTCATCGCGATTTTTTCTGGTGATCCTTCGCTGACCGAGCGAATTCGCTATCCCACGGAGCTGTTTCTATCCGTGGTGGTTCTTGGAGAATTGCACTACGGAGCCGCTCACTCTCGGAAAGCTGCATCGAACTACGCTCAGATCGAAGCGTTTGCGCGTATCTGCACGCTGGTTGGCGTCGACAACAAGACCGCAGTGCACTACGGAGATCTGAAAGCCTCGCTAAGGCAAAAGGGCCGACCCATTCCAGAAAACGACCTGTGGATCGCGGCGTCCGCGCAGCAGCACGGTCTGAGCGTGGCAACGCGCGATCGGCATTTCTCGCACGTCGACGGGATCGCGATCGAAAACTGGTGACCCCGAACCTTCTGCATCAGCTCGACCTGCGCGATCCCGAGACCGGCGCGCCGCTCGCGGCCGCGGATGCGGCGATCGGGGACGACGGCATCTGGCGGGCGCTGTCGCCAGCGCTCGACGCGGCGACCGCCGCCGGACGCGCGCACTACCGCGCCGCGCGCTTTCGTGAGGGCTGGAGCATGGGCGATCTCCACGACGACGAAGCCATCGCGCGCCGCGTGCGCGCGCTGCCGATGCGCGACGTCACCGGCCGCCATCCCGCGATCTGGGCCGCGCGCCTGCGCAGCTACCGCGCGCTGGTCAAGCGCCTCGTCATGCCGATGGCGCAGAAGCGCATGCGCGGCCTGACCCTGCTCGATCTCGGCGCCGGCAGCGGCTGGCTCGCCGGACGCCTGGCAACCGGCAACCACCGCGCCGTCGCGGTCGATCTCGACGACCATCCGATCGACGGCCTCGGCGCCGTCCGCCACTGGCAGCTCGGCGCGGGCCATCTCTTCGGCGCGGCGCCCGAGAACCTGGCCGCCGTCCAGGCGCATTTCGACCATCTGCCCTTCGCCGACGGGCAGTTCGATCTCGTCGTCTGGAACGGCGCCTTCCACTATGCTGCCGACGGCGCGCGCACCCTCGCCGAGGGCCGACGCATGCTCGCCCCCGGAGGACGCCTGGTGATCCTCGACTCGCCGACCTTCGGCAGCGAGGCCGCCGGCGAGACGATGCTCGCCGAACAGCGCGCGCAGCACGGCGGCGAGAGCCATCTCGCGCCGCGCATCGGCTTTGTCACGCCGAAGCGGCTCGCCGGCTACGATCGTGCCGTGCGCTGGCGGCGGCGCTTCATCTTCTACGACCTGCGCTGGCATCTGCGCCCGCTGCAGGCGCGACTGCTCGGACGACGCCCGCCGATGCGCTTTTGGCTGTGGATCGGGCAGGTCACGTGATGGACGGCCGCGGCACGCGGGCCGCGCGCGTCGTACACTGGATGACGTGGGTACTCGATCGAACCGTCCGCTGCTGCCGCCACTGTCTTCGCTCCTGATCCTGCTCGCGCTGGTCGCGCTCGGGCACGCGCCTCAGGCCGCGCGCGCCCAGCAAGGCGACGCGCCGTCCGCCGCCGACGCGCCCGATCCCGAGGCGCTCCTCGCCCAGGCGCTGCGCACCGCGCCCACCGAGGCCGAGCAGCTGCTCGCCTGGCCCGACGAGGTCGCGCCGCTGATCACCCGCGCCGAACGCGATCGCTATCAGACGCTGACCCGCGATCATCAGCGCCGCGCCTTCATCGACGCCTTCTGGCGCGTGCGCGATCCCTATCCGCGCACCGCGCGCAACGAGCTCAAGGAGCGCTGGCCGGTGCGCGTCGCCGAGGCGCAGTCGCGCTTCGGCGGACTCGACAACGACCGCGCGCGCATCCTGCTGTTGCACGATCGGCCCGAGGCGCGCCTGATCATTCGCTGCAGCGACGCCTTCCAGCCGGCCGAGCTCTGGGCCTACCGCGGCACGCCGCTGGTCGACGCCGAATTCGTGCTGATCTTCCTGCGCTACACGCCGCAGAGCCAGCCGCAGCTGTGGGTGCCCGGCCGCTCGGGCGCCGCCGCCGAGGAGGTGATCCGCCGCGCCCGGCCGTGTCAGAACGGCGCGCGCCTGAACCAGATCGTGGCGGTGCTCGGCTCGCGCATGGACGACTACCAGCCGCTCGTGCAGCGCGTCCTGCAGCGCCCGCGCCCGCGCAGCACCGAGTGGCTCGACGTCTTCGCGGCGTTCTCGACCGACGCCCCGGCCGACGCAACCGGTTTGCCCGGCACGCTCGACGTCAGCTTTCCCGGCCGCCATCAGAACCGCACCGTCGTGCAGGGCGTGATCACCGTGCCGCGCGAAGAGCTGGCGGTGGTCGAATTCGCCGGCTACCGCGCCCAGCAGCTGCGCCTGACCGGCGAGGTCGTGCGCGACGACGTCCTCTTCGAGCGCTTCCGCTACAAATTCGGCTTCCCGCTCACGCAAGACGAAACGCCGACCGGGCCGCAGCCGTTGGCCTTCCAGCGCTATCTGCGGCCGGGCACCTACACGCTGATCGTGCGCCTCGACGACCTCAACGGCGACGCCGTTCTGCGGCGCGAGCGTGCGCTCGTCGTGCCCGAGGCCGACGGACCCGCGCCCGACGCGGCGCCGCCGCAGGATCCGATCAGCGAGCAGATCTTCGCCGAGGCGATCACCGCCCTCGCCGACGCCGAGAACGGCATCCGCATCCTCGCGCCCCAGGGCGGCACGGTGCCGCTGACCGGCTCGGTGCGCTTCGACGCGCTGACCACCGGCGAGGCGATCCAGAAAGTCGCGTTCACCCTCGACGGCCGCGCGATCCTGACCAAGAACCGCGCGCCCTACGACGTGCGCCTCGATCTCGGGCCGCATCCCGATCTGCACACCGTCGAGGCGATCGGCTACGACGCCGCCGGCAACGAGGTCGCGCGCGATTCGCTGCTGGTCAACGGCGGCGGCTACCGCTTCGGCGTCACCCTGCGCGAGCCGCGCGCCGACCGCGGCTACGAAACCAGCCTGCGCGTGCGCGCCGAGGTCGAGGTGCCGGCCGGGCGCAGCCTCGATCGGCTCGAGATCTTCCTCGGCGAGACCCGCGTCGCGACCCTCTTCCAGCCGCCGTTCATCCAGCCGATCGCGCTGCCGTCGACCGCTCCGACCTACGTCCGCGCGGTCGCCTACCTGCCCGACGGCAACGCCACCGAGGACCTGGTGTTCGTCAACGCGCCCGACTACGTCGACGCGGTCGACGTGCAGATGGTCGAGCTCTACACGAGCGTGCTCGACGGCCGCAGTCGACCCGTGCTCGATCTGGCGCGCGGCGATTTCGCGCCGACCGAGGACGGCGTGGCGCAGGAGATCGTGCGCTTCGAGCGCGTGCGCGATCTGCCGATCCACGTCGGCGTGGTGCTCGACACCTCGGCGTCGATGGCGCCGGTGTGGGCCGACGTGCGCGAGGCGGCGCTGGCGTTCTTCCGCGACGCCCTGGCGCCGCGCGATCGCGCCGCGGTGATCACCTTCAGCGACGCGCCGCGGCTGCTCGTGCCGCTGACCAACGAGATCGAGACGCTCGGCGCCGGCCTGCTCGGCGTCACCACCGAGGGCCGCACCGCGCTCTACGACAGCGTGATGTTCGGGCTCTACTACCTGACCGGCGTGCGCGGGCAGCGCGCGATGCTGCTGCTCTCCGACGGCAAAGACGAGGCCAGCCGCTTCGACTACGCCCAGACCCTCGACTACGCGCGCCGCGCCGGCATCACGATCTACGCCATCGGCCTGCGCCAGGGCGGCGGCGCGCCGCGCGCCCGGCTGCGCGCGCTCGCCGACGAAACCGGCGGCCGCGCCTTCTTCGTCGACCGCATCGAGAGCCTCGACGAGGTCTACCGCCGCATCCAAGAGGAGCTGCGCGCGCAGTACCTGATCGCCTATCAGTCGAACCAGCCCGTGACCGAGGAAAACCGCGGCACCTTCCGGCGGATCGAGCTCGAGGTCGATCGCCCAGGGGTCGAGGTGCGCACCCTCTCGGGCTACTACCCATAGTCGACGAAACGACGGGTTCCCAAAAACAAAACGCCGGCCCCCGAGGGAGCCGGCGTTTTGCGTAGGTGCCGCGCGGCGAGCGATCGCCCGCGGTCACCACAGCGCCTCGTCGCGCGAGGCGCGGGCGTCAGAACATGCCGCCGCCCATACCGCCCATGCCGCCCATGCCCGCCGCAGCGGCCGCAGCACCGGCGTCCTTGCCGTCGTCCTTCTCCTTGATCTCGGTGACCATCGCCTCGGTGGTCAGCAGCAGGCCGCTGATCGAGGCCGCGTTCTGCAGCGCGTTCTTGGTCACCTTGGCCGGGTCGATGACGCCGGCGCCGATCAGGTCTTCCATCTCGCCCTTGGCCGCGTTGTAGCCGACGCTGCCGCTCTCGCCGAGGATGTCGCGCACGATCACCGAGCCTTCCTGGCCGGCGTTGCTGGCGATCTGACGGGCCGGCTCCTCGAGCGCGCGGCGCACGATGCTGACGCCGACCTGGACGTCGCCCGTGACCTCGACGCCCTCGACGGCCTCGATGGCGCGCAGCAGGGTGACGCCGCCGCCGGCGACGATGCCCTCTTCGACCGCCGCCTTGGTGGCGTGCATGGCGTCCTCGACGCGGGCCTTCTTCTCCTTCATCTCGGTCTCGGTGGCGGCACCGACCTGGATGACGGCGACGCCGCCGACCAGCTT
>JBCCOR010000344.1:0-5606 GCA_039025295.1 Acidobacteriota bacterium | reverse complement strand
GCCGACGGCCGCGCCGATCGCGAAGCCGTCGGCAGAACCCTCGCCGAGATCACCGATGGCGACGTGCGGGTTGGCGACGTGGCCGACCAGCGCGCCTTCGGCGTCGAATTCCGCCACCACCTGCCCGAGCGGCCCGTCGCCCTGAATCTCGACGCGGATCGACCCGGGGTTCTTGGTCGTGAAGCGCAGCAGGAGCGCGGCAGCGGCCATCGTCCGCCCCAGGGCGACCGCCGCCAGCGGTCCGAGATCGTGGCGTCGACGCGCGATCTGCACCGCCGTGGTCACGTCGACCGCGGCGTAGCGCAGGGCGTCCCACGGCGCCATGCCGAGCACCAGGCGGCCGTCGGCGCGCGCGTTGGACGCGCCGTTGGCCTGCGGCGGCTGACCGTTCGATCCGTTGAGGGGCGCGCGCGAAGTCATTCTTGAAAACTACCACGCGCCCTGACGGCGGAGCGAGACCCAGCGCCCGACGCTGCCGACGATCACGTGATCGATCAGCCGGACGCCGATCAGGTTGCCGGCATCGGCCATGCGCCGGGTGAAGGCGATGTCGTGGGCGCTCGGCCCGGGATCGCCGCTGGGATGGGTGTGGAAGAGGATCAGGCCGCCCGCGCCGCGCAGCAGGGCCTCCTTGAGGATCGGCTGCGGTTCGACCACCGCCTCGTTGCGCGTGCCGCGGAAGAGCACGGTCTCGCCCAGCAGCCCGTGGCGCACGTCGAGAAAGAGCGCGCCCATCACCTCCTGACCGCAGCCGCTGTGGCGCAGGCAGAGATAGCGCGCCACGGCCTCGGGCGCGTTCAACAGCGGGCGCGCGGCGAGGCGCGCGCGCGCCAGGCGACGGCCGATCTCGATCGCCGCCAGCACGCTCGCGGCCTTGGCCTCGCCGAGACCGCCGCGCCGCAGGGTGACGCCGGCCGCGCCGAGCAGGCCGCCGAGACCGCCGACGTCGTCGAGCAGCTCGCGCGCCAGATGCAGCGCCGACAGGCCGCGACGGCCGGTGCGCAGCAGCACCGCCAGCAGCTCGGCGTCAGAGAGCGAGGCGCCCCCGGCGCGCAGCAGCCGCTCGCGCGGACGATCGGCCGGCGGGATCGCGGCCATGGTCGTCGGCGACGCGGCGGCGCGCACGGCGTCGTTGGCGGCGTCATGGGTGAGGGAAGGCGCGAGCTGGGCGGTCGGCAGACTGGGCATGATCGGACGTCCTCGTCGGGCCGCACACGGGCGGCGAAATCGGTGCGATGCCCGAGCGCATCTCGGGCCTCGAGGGGATGTACACGCATCGCGGCCCGATTTGACGCGTTCGCCGCATGACGACATTTTCGACGCACTGCGGCATGTTTCTCTTCCCAAGCGCCGACGGCTGTACTAATCTCGCGCGCATGTCGCCGTATTCCCTGACCTTTGGCGGACTCGACGCCGACGAGGCCGGCGCGCCCGACGCGGCGCAGGTGGTCGTGCTGCCGGTCGCCTACGAGCGCACGGTGTCGTACGGCCGCGGCACGGCCGACGGTCCCGACGCGATCCTGCGCGCCTCGGCCTACGTCGAGCTCTACGACGAGGAGCTCGACCGCGAACCGATCGCGCAGGGCGTCCACACCCTGCCGATCCTGCAGCCCGCGGCCTTCGATCTCGCCGACGCCCTCGACGAGATCGAGCGCGCCGCGCGCGCGCCGCTCGAGGCCGGCCGCTTCCTGGTCACCCTCGGCGGCGAGCACGGCCTGACGCTGGCGCCGGTGCGGGCCGCGCGCGCCGTCTTCGGCGACGCGCTCGGCGTGATCCAATTCGACGCCCACGCCGATCTGCGCGACCGCTACGAGGGCACGCCGCACAGCCACGCCAGCGTGATGAAGCGCATCGTCGATCTCGGCCTGCCGACGGCGGCGATCGGCCTGCGGGCGCTGTCGCAGCCCGAGGCCGCGCTGATCCGCGCGCGCGATCTGCCGGTGATCTGGGGCCATCAGCTCGACCGGATCGACGGGACCGATTTCGATCGACTGCTCGATCGGCTGCCCGAGCGCGTCTACCTGACCTTCGATCTCGACTTCTTCGATCCGTCGCTGGTGCCGGCCACCGGCACCCCCGAGCCGGGCGGCGGCTTCTGGTGGCCGACGATGCGCCTGCTCCGCCGTCTGTTCGCCCGCAAGACCGTCGTCGCGATGGATGTGGTCGAGCTCGCCCCCCGGCCGGGCCATCCGGCGAGCGACTTCGTCGCCGCGCGGCTGGTCTACAAATGCCTCGGCTACCGGGAGGTCGGCCGCGGCTAGCGCGGTCGCACGCCCATCGATCCGAAACCACGGCGATGCGCACGTTGGTGCTAAACTCGTATCGGACGTGATTCGTCCGGCCGCTGTCCACCATCCCACGCACGAAACCGTCCATCCTCCCGACCGCCCAACGAACCAGCGTCCCGCCATGGACAATATCGGCAAGTACAACGTCCTCAAGAAAATCGGCGCGGGTGGCTTCGCCGTGGTCTACAAGGGCTTCGATCCGTTCATCAAGCGCGTGGTGGCGATCAAGGTCTGCTACGCCCAGGACGAAGAAACGCGCCAGCGCTTCCACCGCGAAGCGCAGATCGCCGGCCGCATGGACCATCCGAACATCGCGACGGTCTACGACTTCGGCATCCAGGGCAACGCGCCCTACCTGGTCGAGGAATACCTCTCGGGTGAGGACCTGGCGCACAAGATCAAGCGCTACGAGCCGGCGGACTTCGCCATCCGCATCGGCCTGCTGATCCAAACCGCCCGCGGCCTGGCCTACGCCCATCACGAGAAGGTCATCCATCGCGACATCAAGCCGGCCAACATCCGCATTCTCGACGACGGCGTCGCCAAGATCATGGACTTCGGCACGGCCAAGATGGCCAACGTCGAGAGCAACCTCACCCAGGCCGGCATGACCCTCGGCACGGTCGCCTATCTGCCGCCCGAGCGCCTGCAGGGCCTGCCCTACGGCCCCAACTCCGACATCTTCTCGTTCGGCGTCACCGCCTACGAGCTGCTCTCCTTCCGGCGTCCGTTCATCGCCAAGAACATCCCCAGCCTGATCGATCAGGTGCTCAACGCGCGGCCGGAGCCGCTCCATCACGTGCTGCCCAGCTGCGCGCCGCAGCTGTCGGAGATCGTTCACCGCTGCCTCGAGAAAGATCCGAGCACGCGCTACGCCACGATGGACGACGTGATGGGCGATCTCGAGCGCTTCTGCAGCGAGACGCCCGAGTTCGCCCAGGCGGTCATCCAGCCGAACCTGCCCAGCGCCAGTCCACCCACCGCCTACGTGCCGACGGGATCGAACAGCGCCGCAGCCACGACCGCGGTCGCCGTCAACGGCGCCGACGCGATCGGCCTGCAGGTCAAGGGTTTTCTCGACCGCGCCGACGCGCTGATCAGCCAGGGCAAGCTCGATCGCGCCCGGATGCTGCTCGACGAGGTGCTCGAGCTCGATCCGAGCAACCGTGCCGCCCGCGAGCTGATCGCCCGCAGCACGCCCGCGATCGACGACGCGATCACCGCCACCGCGCCGACGCCGACGCGCAGCCCGCGGCCGGCCGCGGCAGCACCCGCCGTCGGCGCGCCGCGGCGCGAGAGCGCGTCGCAGCAGCGGGCGCGCAAGATCACCGAGGCGGTCGAGAGCATCCGCGGCTATCTCGACCACGGCGACATGGTGCGCGGCGCCGAAGCGCTGTCGTTCGCCACCCGCCTGCTCGGCCGCGCCGACGCGCTGCTCGCGCTGCGCAGCCACTTCAGCGCCCACGTCCGCAATGCGATCGCGCAGACGCGGCGCGACGCCTACCAGAGCGCCGAGCGCATCGGCCACACGATGAAGCGCCTGCACACGCTGCATCAGCTGCCGGTCGAGCTCGCGCAGCATTTCGTCGAGCTGGCCGAGGAGCTCGACGCCGGCCAGGCCGAGCCCAACCGCATCCTCGAATCCGTCCGCCGGGCCGCGCGCGACGATGAAAGCCTCGGCAGGCTGCAGGATCGCAACCAGAAGCAGGCCGAGGCGGTCGCCAGCATCGAACGCCTGCTCGCCGAGGGCGACGCCGATCTCGCCGATCAGGCGCTGCAGTTCGCCATCCGACTGTTCGGCGAATTCGAGCAGATGCCGGGCCTGCAGCAGCGCATTGCGCAGGCCCAGCGCGAGGTCTGATCGTCCCCGCGTCGCCGCCGGCATGAACGCGCCGCTCCCACCGCATTCCCCGCGCCGCAGCCGCACACGGACGACGTCCGGGCGCGGCGCGCGCCTTCTGCTGCTCGCCGCGCTCCTGCTGCCGGTCGCCTGGCCCGCCGCGGCCGACGACGCCGACGCGCTGCGCGCGCTCGAACAGCAAGCGATGGAGCGCCTGGCCAGCGACGATTTGACCACCGCCGCCGCGCTCTACCAGCAGCTCGCCGCGCGCCAGACGACGCCGCGCGCCCAGGCGCGGGCGCTGGTCGAAGCGGCGTGGATCGAGCATCTCGACGGCCGCGGCGACGACGCCACGCGCACGCTGGTCGAGGCGCTCCTGCGCGTGCCCGACTGGCCGCCGCCCGGCGACGATCGCGATCCGGCCTTTCGCGATCGCTTCTTCGACGCCCAGGCCACCGCCGTGACCGCGCGCGACGACCGCCGGCGCGCGCGCATCCAGGCCGCCGCCGAGGCGCTGCGGCGGCGCGACACCGCGACCGCGCGCGCCGAGCTCGACGCGCTGCTCGCCGACCATCCCGACGATCCGCACGGGCTCTACAACCAGGCGCAGGCCGATCGGCTCGACGGCGACGACGAGGCCGCCATCACCGGCCTCGAGCGCCTGCTCGCCATCGCCGGCGCGCGTCCCGAGGCCGTGCCCGAGGACCTGCGCGACGCGGCGCGGGCCGATCTCGGCGCGCTGCTCAACCGCATGCGGCGCTTCGAGGAGGCACGCGACGCGCTCGAACAGGCGACCGCGCGCCAGCCCGACAACGTCGAAGCCTGGGCGCAGCTGGCGCGCAGCCGCCGGATGCTCGGCGATCTCGCCGGCGCCGACGACGCCCTCGCCCGCGCCAGCGCGCTCGCGCCCGACAACCGCACGCTGCAGCGCCAGCGCGGCCGCCTCGCGCTCGACGCCGGCGACGCGGCCAGCGCGCTTGCGCTGCTCGCGCCGCTGCGCGATGCCGGCGCCGACGACGCCCTGCTGCTCCACGACCTCGGCCGCGCGCATCGACTGGCGGGCGATCGTCCGGCGGCGCTCGCACTGTTCCGCGCCGCCGAGGCCGCCGATCCGGACCATGCCGCGGGCGTCGCCGCGCTCGCCGCCGTCGATCAGGCGGCGCTGCACCGCGCCGCGGGCGACCACGCCGCCAGCGGCGACGCCGCCGCGCGCGCGCTCCGCCACGATCCCGAGCAGATCAACGGCTGGGTCTACCGCGGCCTCGCGGCACAGCGCGGCGGCAGCGCCGAAACCGCGCGCGAGAGCTTCGAGAACGCACGTCGCATCGATCCGACCCGGGCCGACGTGCACGCCAACCTCGGCCTCGTATACCACGCGCTGGGCCGGCGCGACGACGCCGTCGCCGCGCTCGAGCAGGCCCTGGCGATCAACCCCGATCTCTCCGGCGTCCGCGACAACCTCGACCTGGTGCGCAGCG
>JBCCOR010000343.1:0-5614 GCA_039025295.1 Acidobacteriota bacterium | reverse complement strand
CCCGCCGCCGTCGAAGAAGCGCGCGCCGACGGCGCGGCGCACGAACGCGGCCGGCAGGCCGGCATCGCCGGAGCCGGTGCTGCGCAGCGTCGGCGGCGGCGCGTCGTCGGGCATCGCGGCGCCGTCGTTGGCGACCTCCGGCAGATCGACGAAGAGAATGCCGACCGCGCCGCGCTCGCGGGCGGTGAACGCCTTGTGGCGCAGATCGCCGTAGCGCCGGCGCGCATCCGGGTCGGCGAACGCGCCGGGCGCCTCGGCGGTGCCGAGGTCGGGGACGTAGCGGCGTACCGCGACGATCGCGCCTTCGACGTCGCGATCGGCGTAGTCGTCGTGGCCGAGCTCGGGCGCGTGGATGCCGTAGCCGACCGCGACGATCGGCCCCTGTACGCGGGTCGAGGCGCTGAACGCGGCCGGCTGAAGGGCGTCGTCGTCGACGCGCGCGCCGCCGACGACCAGCGCGGTGGCGGGCCCGACCGTCACCGCCACCGGCACCTCGACCGGATGCAGATAGGCCGCCAGTGGGTCGCCGCCCGGCGGATCGCCGCCCGGCGGGGTGCCGCCCGGCGGGGTGCCGCCCAGCGACGCCACGAGCGGCGCGAAGCCGAGCTGGTCGAGGCGCGCCGCGACGAAGCGTTCGGCGGCGGCGAGGCCCTCGGTGCCGACGCCGCGGCCCTCGCGGGCGTCGTCGGCGAGCCAGCGGACGTCGCCGAGCGTGCGCGCGATCGCGTCGGCTTCCGCCGCGACCGCGGCCGGCGCGGCGACCGTCGGCCGGCTTTCGGCATGCGGCTCGGCGTCGTCGCGCCAGCGCGCAATATAAACGTCGGTCTCGCCCGGCTTGCCCTGGTTGCGGTTCGAGCCGAAGGCCAGCCAGCTGCCGTCGGGCGAGAACATCGGGAAGCCGTCGAAGCCGGGCGTGAAGGTCACGCGCTCGAGGTTGCTGCCGTCGATGTCGACCGCCCACAGGTCGAACTCGCGGCCGCCCGGATCGCCGACGTTCGACGAGAAGAGGATGCGCTGGCCGTCGGGGAAGAAGTAGGGCGCGAAGCTGGCGGCGTCGAGATAGGTGACCTGGCGGGCGTTGTTGCCGTCGGCGTCGGCGATCCAGATCTCGAGCTTGCCCGGGCGCACCAGGCCCTGGCCGAGCAGGCGCTGGTAGTCGGTGAGCGCGTCGCCGGTCGGGCGCGAGGCGCGCCACACGATGCGGCTGCAGTCGGCCGAGAAGAAGGCGCCGCCGTCGTAGCCGGGTTCGTCGGTCAGGCGCGTCACCTCGCTGCCGTCGGCGTTCATGCGGTAGAGATCGAGATCGCCATCGCGCATCGAGGTGAAGAGGATCGAGCCGTCGACCGGACACACCGTCGCCTCGGCGTCGTAGCCCGGCGCGTCGGTGAGCCGGCGCAGATCGCTGCCGTCGGGGTTGGCGGTGTAGAGGTCGTAGCTCGGATAGATCGGCCACACGTAGCCCTGACTGCGGTCGGGAACCGGCGGGCAGTCGGGGTCGTCGGCGTGGGTCGAGGCGAAGATCACCCGCGGCGTCGCATCGGTGCTTTCGGGCTGGAGGTAGTAGGCGCAGGTGGTGCGGCCGGTGCCGGTCGACACGCGCGTCGGCGGTCCCGTGGGACGCTTCGCGTCGTCGAGATCGAGGCGATAAATATGGTCGCAGGATTCCACGCCCGGCAGGGTGCGCTGAAAGACCAGCGAGGTGCCGTCGGGCGACCAGTAGGCCTCGGCGTTTTCGCCGCCGGCGGTCAGTTGTTGGACGTCGGCGAGGCGGGTCTCGCGCGGGTCGTGCAGCGTGCCGGACGCCGCTTCGCCGTGCTGGCTGGCGACGGCCGCGCCGGCGAGCAGCAGGGCAAAGGCGAGATGGAGGGCGACGAAGGTTCCGGTGACGGGAACGTCAGACGAGCAGGCGATGCGGGACATGGCGGGCGGCTCCTGAGGCGTCGCGACAGCCCGGTCGGATGGCCGGGGCGCGTGGATCGGGGGACGCGGTGAATGCGCACGGGCGTCGGGGGACGACGCGGCGCGTCGGGGGAGACGAAGCGCGCAGATTCAGCGCGCGCGACGGCGCGCAGCGCGTACCGTCGCGAGATGGATGTCAACAATATCCTGAATGTCGGGCGCGTAGCCGCCGGCCATCGCCACCGCCACCGGCAGATCGGCGTCGCGACAGCGGTCGATCACCCGGCGGTCGCGCGCCGCGAGGCCGGCTTTCGACAGCGCCAGGCGGCCCAGCCGATCGCCGGCGAAGGGATCGGCGCCGGCGATGTAGATCACCAGATCGGCCGCGGCGCGCGTCAGCGCCTGATCGAGGGCGTCGTCGAGGGCGGCGAGATAGACGTCGTCGCCAGTGTCGTCCTCGAAGGCGACGTCGAGGTCCGACGTCGATTTGCGGAAGGGAAAGTTGCGCCGGCCGTGCAGCGACAGCGTGAAGACCGACGGATCGTCGCGGAAGATCGACGCCGTGCCGTTGCCCTGGTGGACGTCGCAGTCGACGATCAGGACCTGCGTCGCTTCTCCGTTCGCCTGCAGGGTGCGCGCGGCGACGGCGGCGTCGTTGAAGACGCAGAAGCCCTCGCCGTGGTCCGGGCCGGCGTGGTGGGTGCCGCCCGCGAGGTTGACCGCGCAGCCGTCGCGCCGGGCGGCGCGGCAGGCGGCGAGCGTGCCGGCGAAGACGCGCGCGACGTAGTCGGCGTCGTGGGCGCGCAGCAGATCGTCGCGCGCGGCGGCCTCGGGCACGCGCAGATCGTCGCGATCGACGACGCCGTCGGCGACGACCGCCTCGCGCAGCTGGCGGTATTTGCGCATCGGGAAACGATGCCGGTCGGGCAGGGGCAGGACGAAGTGGTCACAGTAATACGCGCGCATGGTCGGGGCGGAACGGGACATTCAGATCGTTCGGTGGGTGCTGGTAAGATCGACGACCTTTCCCACCAGCGCAGGAGACACCTTCGATGATCGCCGACCGGATCGATGCCATTCAAGCCACGCTCGCCGCTTCTGACCTCGACGGCTGGTTGTTCGTGGGTTTTCAGCAGAGCGACCCGATCAGCTTGACCCTGCTCGGTCTGAACAAGCCCGGCACGCTGGTGACCCGGCGCTGCTACTATCTCGTGCCGCGCAGCGGCCCGGCGCGCAAGCTGGTGCACGCGCTCGAGTCGACGATGCTCGATCATCTGCCCGGCGAGCGCGCGGCGTACCTCACCTGGCAGGAGAATCGCGACGCGCTGGCGACGCTGATCACCGGCTGTCGGCGCCTGGCGGCGCAGTACAGTCCGAACAACGAGCTGCCGGCGATCTCGCGCCTCGACGCCGGCACCGCCGAGCTGCTGCGCGCGACGGGCGTCGAGCTGGTGCCGTCGGGCGATCTGGTGCAGCGCTTCGCCGCCACCTGGAGCGAAGCGCAGCTCGCCGGCCATCGCCGCACCTGCGCGCATCTGCACGAGATCGTTCATGCGGCCTACGCCCGCGTCGGCGAGCATCTGCGCGCCGACCGCGCGGTCGACGAATACGCCATCCAGCGCTTCATTCTCGAGCAGATGGACCAGCGCGGCCTGCACACCGAGTCGAGTCCGATCGTGGCGGTCAACGCCCACAGCGCCGATCCGCACTACCAGCCGTCGGCCGAATCGCACAGCCCGATCGCGAAGGGCGATTTCCTCTTGATCGATCTGTGGGCGAAGGAGAAGGCCGACGACGCGGTCTACGCCGACATCTGCTGGAACGGCGTCTGCGCGGCGTCGCCGACCGCGCGCCAGGCCGAGGTCTTCGACGCGGTCATGCGGGCGCGCGACGCCGCCTACGACCTGATCGCATCGCGCTATCCCGCGACGCCGGTGCGCGGCTACGAGGTCGACGACGCCGCCCGCGGCGTGATCGACGCCGCCGGCTACGGCCCGCAGTTCATCCACCGCACCGGCCATTCGATCGACACCGCCGACCACGGCCAGGGCGCCAACATGGACAATCTCGAGACCCACGACACGCGCCTGCTGATGGCGCACACGGGTTTCTCGATCGAGCCCGGCATTTACCTCGAGGGCGACTTCGGCGTCCGCTCGGAGATCAACGTCGCCCTCACCCCGGAGGCCGCCGAGATCACCGGCGGCGCGCCCCAGCGCGCCCTGATCTGCCTGCTCGACTAGCGCCCGCGCGCCCGCCCGCGGATCGGCCGTCGGCGCGTCGCGATGCGCCGACGACGCCGGTCCGGCCGAGGCCAAATCACCTGCCTTCAGACGGTTAGACGCCCCGCATCGGCCGTCCGCCCGGGTTGGGGCTCGGCCCCAAGATATGGGGTTGGTCCTTGACGGCCCCCACACCATCTTGTACGCTATCCGAGTTGCCGACAGCGTAACGATATGCGCAACGCGGGTCTTGTTTTTTGGTCGCCGCGTCTGATCCGGTCGTCTTTATTCTCATCCTCCACATCCCCTGATGCGCGTCGAGAGGAGTGCGGCACGACGCACTTCTCGGCAGCTTTGCGCCTATTTGTAGAGTGTAAGGCGCATTTTTCAATGTTTGTATGGGCGTGATGCGGGCCGCTGCGAAACCGCAGGCACCTCCGTCCACACCGAAGGTCATCGACACGATCTGTCGCGGGCGTTGATCGCGCCCGAAACCTCTGAACGATCGCCGATCCGTTGTTCCGATCGGCTCAACCGGCGCCGCGCGAGGCCCTCTTCCACTCGCTGCCGAGGCGCCGTCGACATCTGCGGGAGCGCCATCACATGTTCGAGCTGCGTGTTGTCAAACGGACCGGCGAGGTCGTCCCCTTCGATCCGGAGCGCATCCAGCGCGCCATTGCCAAGGCCGTTCAGGCGGTGGGGCCGTCCGTTCACGGCCTGTCGCCGTCCACGGCGGGTCAGATGGTCGAGGCCATCGGCGAGGCCGTGGTCGACGAGATCCGTCGCCGGTTCGAGGAGTTCTATCCGAACGTCGAGAACATCCAGGACATCGTCGAGAAGCACCTGGTGCGCGCGCAGCACTACGAGATCGCCAAGGCGTACATCCTCTACCGCGCCGAGCGCCAGGCCGTGCGCGACGAAGCGCGCGCGCGGGCGCAGGAGCACGCCAAGCTCGGCCGGCTGACGGTGATGAAGCGCGACGGCCGTCGCCAGCTCTTCAACGCCAAGAAGATCGCACGCTCGATCCGCCGCGCCGGCGACGGTCTGGGCGACGTCGTCGACATCGACGGTCTGGTGCAGGAGGTGATCAAGAGCGTCTACGACGAGATCGCCAGCCAGGACATCGGCCGCGCCCTGGTGCTCGCCGCCGCCAGCTACATCGAGCGCGATCCGGCCTACAGCCGGCTGGCGTCGCGCCTGCTGCGCCAGCGTCTCTACAAAGAGGTCATGGGCCGCAGCCTCGGCGCGGGCGAGCTCGACGCGTCGTACCGCACGACCTTCCTGGTGCAGATCCGCGGCGGCGTCGAGTCGGGCATTCTGCACGCCGATCTCGGCGACTACGATCTCGATCGCCTGGCCGAGGCCCTCGATCCCACGCGCGACGACCATTTCGAGTACCTCGGCATGCAGACCCTGTACGAGCGCTATCTGCTGCGCGCTGACGAGGTCTGCCTCGAGCTGCCGCAGGCGTTTTGGATGCGCGTCGCGATGGG
>JBCCOR010000342.1:0-5620 GCA_039025295.1 Acidobacteriota bacterium | reverse complement strand
TCGACGGCAGGCCGGGCAGGTTGAACAGGCAGCTGCGCAGCTTGTCGAGCACGGGCCACGGCTTCGCGTCGTCGACCTCGTGCGCGAGCACGGCCTCGCGCCAGGCGCGGATGTGATCGACTTCAGGATCGCCTTTGCCGTCGCACCGTTCGATTACGGGTTCGAGACGCTTTGCCATGAGGCGGATGGTGCGCCAGTTGCCGCGCGTCCGCTCGACTTCGGCGAGGTCGAGCGTGATGATCAGGTAGAGCAGATCGGCTTTCTTGCGAATCAGCAGGTTGCGCGCCGCGCGCAGCAGGTCGGCGGCTTCGTCGAGCTCGCCCAGGCTGTGGTGGACGAGGCCCTGCAGCCAGTCGAGCCGGCAGGTGAACTGACTGGTCGACTCGGTGCGCCTGCGAATCTCGACGCGCGCCTTTTCGATCTGCGCCAGCACCGCGCGTCGCTCGGTCGGTTCTTTGTTGAACGTGGTGACGGCCACGAGATTGACGAGCGACGTGTCGGCGAGATAGCGATTGGCGTTGACGTCGAGCTGGCGAACGGCGCAGCCTAAGTGGTACGCCGCCTGCAGGCGATGCTCTCGCTGTTCCTCGGCTGAGAGCATCTTGACGGCTTCGCCAGCGGGCACACCATATTGGCCGTAGAGAGCACCTAAAAAGGCGTGTGATCGGGCAACATCTTGAAGTGCTGCTGTAGTCCCTTCAAGACTGCATTCTTTGGCAATCTGCATTGCGCGCTGGAGCGCAATCTTTGCGCGTACGAAACACCAGAGATGAGCCCAGTACATTCCATAGTGATGGTAGTAATCACATACATCTCCAGCCGGAATGACGTCTCGATATGCTTCGAGCGCAGTGGTGGCTCGTGAATAGGCGTTGAGTGCCTCGTCCGGGCGGCCAGCTATACGTTCAGCAATCGCGTGAACAACGTGGGCCCTAACAAGAAATCGCGCCCAAACTTCGCTGTCGGATTCGTGTTTCTGCCAGGCTGCGATGAAGCGCGGCGCGTTTCGGGCCCAGGGCATCGCTTCCTCCGGCTCGGTCCGCAGCTTGCGCTCGCACCAGATCAGGAAGACGATCTGAAATGCCGGCTCGTGGTAGCACGTTGCCTTCACGGCGGCGGCGACGCGCCCGCCCAGCCGCATGGCGTCCACGCGGTTGGCCTCATGCTTGCGATCACGCTCCTTCAGCTCAGTCTGCTGCATCACGACGATCGTAGCAAAGCGGGAGCGACCGCTCACGCGGACGCTCCACGCCAAGGTCAGCCGCCAGGAAGGATGATGAGTCCTTTCTCGTCGATCGGCGGTTCGGGCACCGTCACCGTCGAGCCGAAGGGAAGGATGGTGAGTCCTTTCTCGTCGATCGGCGGTTCGGGCGTCGTGACTGTCGAGCCGCCGGGCAGGATCACCAGCCCTTGTTCGTCGATCGATGGCTCCGGCGTCAGCCAGGCGATGGCCGTCTGCCACCACTGGGCAAGCCAGTCGCCGAGGCGCGGCGCGTCGGGCGCGGACGGGGCCGCGGTCGCAGGCGTCGCGACGAGCGTGAAGAGGAGCAGCAGGGCTGCGAGCGAAGTCGTTCTGTGCATGGGTATTCTCCTTGGCACATGGAAAAGGTGCAGGCCGAGACCTACAAGGATGTGAACCCATTGTGACGATCGATCGTCAGCGTCCGGTTCGTGCCCCAATTGGAGTAATCACCGCGCTTCGCGCTTTCCTTTCAAAGAACTTTCTCTTTGATCCGGGCATTCTCGGTGTCGCTCGCAAGCACGCAGACCCCGGACGCTTCCGGGGATGATGCCCAGGATAGAGAGAAATTCCTACAATACGTAACCACACAGCGGCCGACGCGCTCCGTGCGTCTTCCGATTCATCCCACGAGGAGATTTTGTGATGGTTACCTCCACGTCCGCCCCCGCGACTTCACCCGCGCACGCTGAGACGCTGCGCAGCCTGCCGGACCGCCTCATGCGCGGCAAGATCGACGCGCTCGACGATCTGCGCGACGTGCCGCTCGACGCCGTCGTCGACCACGCCGAGACGCCGGTCGCCGGTCTTCCCGATCCCGAACGCCTTGCGCTGCTGCATCTCGCCCGTCGCCTGAGCCGCAGAGGACTCGATGCACCGACGCTCGAGCTGGCCATCGCGTGCCGCTTGGTGCTCGAGAAGCCGCGAAGGTATTTCCCGGATCTGCTGGTCGAGAGCGGTCGCGCATGGGCGATCGGATCGCCGCATCGGGGCGTGGCGATGGTCGACCGCGTGCTCGGTCATCTCGTCGACGACCGCTACAGCCGCAGTTGGCAGGCGCACGCGCTGGCGTCCATCGAGGCGACGCTGGCTCGCTGCCGGGCGGTTGTCGGTGGTTTTGCGCCGGCGCAATCGTCCGCACAGGTGACCTACGAAAGCGAGCTGCCGGGCCTGCCGCCGGGCTTCGCGCAGAATCGTGTGATCATGCGCCAGCGCTATGCAGAGCTGGCGTTCGTGACCGGCAACCTCGTCGAGGCGTTCCGGCTGCTCGACGATCCGCGAGTCCCCAACAGCCTGTCCGGTGGCGCCACCCAGCTGTCGAAAAAGGTCCTGGCCACGCGCCGCCTGAGCTGGTCGCTCGACAAAGCGCGCGTGCTGCTCGCACTGGGCGACGGTCCGCGCGCGTGCGAGGTGCTGGCGGAGAGCAGTCGCCATCTGGCCGAATCGGACGTGCGCGCATCGGCGGTCGAACTCGACATCGCAGGGCTCACGCTCGCTGCGCAGGTCCTTGCACACCGCAGCGGCGACGGCGAATCGCCGCACGCGTCGCCCGCGCTGCGCCGGATCGAACATCATCTCGAGACGGCCGCGACGCCGACCACCTGGCACGGGGCGGTGACCTGGGCGCGGCTGCAGCGACTGGTCGGCCTGGTCCTTCAGCCGATCGACCCGGAGCGTGCGAGCGTCTACGCATCGCGCGCCGCGACGACGCTCTATGGCCTCGACTGCCCGTGGCAGGGGCTGGCGTGCGTGGCGGATCTGCCGCTGAGCGCCTCGGCGCCATCGATGCGCGAGCGCCTGCGCCGCGGCGTGCGCGAGAGCCTCGGCCAGCTGACGATCCGCCGCGCCCTGGCGCAGGCGATGCACGCAAGGGCCAAGCATCTGCCGCCGAAGGATGCCGGCCGACAGCGCCTGCTCGACACCGCCCGTCGCCTGCCGCGACTCGCAGGCCACGATGTGCTCTTCGAGGCGTCTGCATCATGAGCGATCGCGATCGGCTGTTTCCGAACCTGCGCAGCCTGGCCGTTGGACCATCGCCAGCGCCTCAAACAGTGCACGATCCATCCGAAGAACACACCGCAAGCTACGCCGTATCGGCCGTCAACGTGCGTGTGATCGAGCCCGGATCCGGCCCGGTGCGCTGCACCGGTTGCAAGCAACCGCTCGAAGATCCACGACTGGCGCTCTGCATCTGGGCGGATCCCTATTGCCTATCGTGCGCGCTGCATCGATGCGACGCGACTTATGACGCCTTGCTCGACCTCGTGCTGCAGCACGGCGCCAACGCGCGTGCCGCGCTCGACGTGCCGATCGTCGGTCCGGCGCCGTGGATCGCGCCCGCGGCGGCGCTGCGCGACCACCTGCTCGACGCTCTCCTCGAGCGGCTCTCGTCCTTCGTTCCGCAGCCGATGGAGGCATGGCGCGATGGTCGCTGAGTCGACCGGTCACGCCGTCCTCCTGCGCCGCGCTGCGCTGCCGGTGATCGCCCGCATCGAGCGCGATCGTGCGCGTGTGGCCCATCCCAAGCTAAAGATTGTGATGACGATCCTTGCGTCGAGTCTTTTCGATCGCAAGACGAACGTCAATAGCCTGAAGATGCGCAGTCATTTCAGAACCAACAATATTTCGGCCATGCTGCGTGAGCGCCTGGGCTTGGGGCTGCGCGCGTACATCGAGGCGCGTCGTCTCGAAACCGCGGAAACGCTGCTCGCGGAGACCAAGCTGCCGATCCAGACCCTTGCCACGCTGATCGGCTATGCGAGCGTGCAGGCGTTCAGCGGTGCGTTTCACCGCACGCACGGTGAGCGACCACAGGCCTATCGCCTACGCGCGCATCAGAGGCAGGCGGAGCGGCCGCGTGCCCTTTGGCCAGATGGGCAGGCAGCGGACGAGCAACGCGACACGCCCGCTATGCCAGCGCTGTATACGCTCGCGCCCTTGTCTGTGTCCACGCATGGGGCCGTGTGTACCGACTGCCAGTGTTCGCTGCCTGTCGACGCGACGATGCACATGTGGCGTGGGCTCGAACCGCTGTGTGCGCTGTGTGCGCGCGATGATCCGCATGCGCCGCGCTTGCTTATTGCGGCGCTCGCGTCGACGCCAGGCGCGATCGTGCGCGATCGCCTCACGCTGCCGCTGCGGTCTGCGCTGTCGCGGCCTGATCTTCAGCTGGCACAGCTCTCAGAAACCGAGTGTGCGCGCCTGATCGAGCGGCTCATCGGCTGCATCGACGCCGTCAACGGTCTCTCGATCGCAGCCTGGCGCCAGGGCGGGCCCGTGCAGCCGACCAGGCATTCGGATCGCTGCGAAACGATCCGAACGGCGTCGGTGTCGCTCGCCGAGACCGCTGCGGCTCACCGCGCGGCCGAAAGGGGTGCGATGCTCGACGCGTTCGAGGCTCTCGACGGCTTGGCCGATGCACAGCCTGGTGAAGCGATGGCCGCGCACCGCGCCGCGGTGCGTGCGCAATGCGCCGAGTACTGTCTTGGTCTCGGCAACGCGGTGCGCGCCGAGGCGCTGCTCGAAGAGGCCCTCGACGAGCCCGTGGTTTGGTCGGGGCTTCCCGCCCTCTACGAGGCGATTGCGCACAATCGGGCGGTTGCCGCATACGCCCGAAGGCGAGACGACCAAGCGAAAGCTCGCCTGAATGCCCTGCCGGCGTGCGCCCGTGCGCACGTTGCTGCGCTGCGCCTGCGCGGTCTGCTGTGCCTGCGCATGGGACGAGTCGATGCCGCTGTGCGCGTGCTCTGCGCGGTGCGGCTTCAGCTGGCCAACGATGCGCGGCCGCTCGAGATGGCGCAGGTCCTCGCCGATCTCGGCCAGGTTTACATCCGCTTCGGCCGCCCGCGCGATTTCGCCGAGCACGTCGGCTGCGTCCTCGAGCAGCCCGTCGTCCGCCGCCTGCTGCTCGCCGATCTCGAACCGCGCCGCGCACGCATCGGCGAGACCTGGGCGACCCGTCAGCTCGATGCGCTGATCGCGGCGCTGCGCGACGGTGTGTGACCAGGCAGAACGAAACGAATGGAATGCGCAGATTCCGATCGCGGTCTCGAGATCGACATCGATACCGTGAGCGACCCGCTATGACGACCCAAGACACAGCCAAGCGTCGAGGATGCCCGTGCGCCGTTAGCGCGGCGGACGCGGGATCACGATCTCGTGCGGACGCGGGTTGTTGTAAGGGTCCTCGAAATCGTATTTCTCGAGCCGATCGCTGAGCGCTTTGCACGGCTTGTACGACTTCGGATAGCCCTTGCGGCGCTTGCTGTCCACCGTCGGCAGCGCGCCGCCGCCGGGGAATTGCCACTGCAGCGTCCAGCAGAGCTCCTGTTCGACCATGCCGAGATCGAAATACGCACCGCTGGTGCTTGCTTCGACCAC
>JBCCOR010000341.1:0-5622 GCA_039025295.1 Acidobacteriota bacterium | reverse complement strand
TGCCTGATCCGGCTCTTTCAACCGGATCGGGTCCTGCCCGATCCAGTTGACCCTCCCCTTATCAGTTCGAACCCGATCACCCTCGGTCCCTGAGACCCATGGTTCGCCCATCCGCTGGGCCGCAGAATCCTTGGGAAACCCCCGTTCGACACAGTCCGCATCTCGGCCCGGCGCGCCCGTCGCGACGCTGCGTCGTGGCATCGGGCTGTCGACACCGGACCATTCTCAAACCGAGGGAGACCCCAGGTGTATCCGAACCGATCGACCCCCATTGCGCTGCGCGCGTGCCGCACCGGCGCGCTCGTAGCCGCCTTTTGCCTGGCCGCGCTGCCCGCCCTCGCGGACGGCGGCGTGCAGTACCGCGACATCGCCCAAGACCCGCAGATGGGTCTCGCCTACGAGCGCATCCCGTCGCCGCGCAAGGCGATTCTCGACCAGATTCGCGCCCAGCCCGACTTCGTCATCAGCCGCGACTTCGCCATCGGACCGCACAAGGCCCACGGCGCGCCCGGCGTCGCCATCTTCGACTTCGACGGCGACAAGGATCTCGATCTTTACGTCACCAACGGCCCCGGCGCGGCCAACAGCCTGTTCGTCAACCAGCTGACCGAAACCGGCGCATTCGGCTTCCGCGACATGGCGACCGAGGCCGGCGTCGCCGCGATCGAGCAGGATTCGACCGGCGTCTGCTTCGGCGACACCGACAACGACGGCGATCAGGACCTCATGGTGCTCGGCGGCATCGACACGAACCGCTTCTTCGAGAACCTCGGCAACGGCACGTTCTCCGAGATCACCGGCCCCGCCGGCCTGACGAGCACCCTGCGCTCGACCTCCTCGTGCGCCATGGGCGACGTCAACAACGACGGCTATCTCGACATCGTCGTGGCCAACACCCACACCAGCTGGGACAACGTGCTGGCGCTGGTCGTGCCCTTCGCCTTCAACGAGCACAACGAGCTCTACATCAACCAGGGCGGCAACACGTTCAGCGAGGAGGCCGCCCAGCGCGGTCTCTACAGCCTCGCCGGCCTCGCGCCCGACGCCGCCGGCGCCGCCGGCCTGAGCTGGGTCACCTCGATGGTCGACTACGACCGCGACGGCGACGTCGACATCTTCGTCGGCGACGACCAGGGCGCCATCGAGCCGCCGAAGTACGGCGGTTTCCCCTACGGCTTCTTCCATCTCTTCGAGAACGACGGCGCCGGCAACTTCGTCGACGTCACCGTCGACCGCACCGCCAACTACACCGGCTCGTGGATGGGCTTCGCCTTCGGCGACTGGAACTGCGACCAGCGCATCGACTTCTTCGGCACCAACCTCGGTGACTACACCGGCTCGACCCTGCGCGTCGGCCGGCCGAACGAGAACGGCGACTTCGCGAGCCAGTGGTACCTGCAGCAGGCCGATGGCACGTTCATGAACCCCGGCCAGGGCGACATGGTGGCCAGCGTCTTCGGCTGGGGCACCTCGTCGTTCGACTACGACAACGACGGCGATCCCGACATCGTCTACTACGGCGGCTTCGATCCGGGCTTCTTCGTCGACGCGTCGAACCCCGGCGTGATGATGCAGAACCAGGGCTGCTCGGCCAACTTCCGCTACGACGGCGACGTCTTCGCCACGTCCACCGACCACGCCCGCCGCAAGGTCCAGGGCTCGGCCGTCGGCGATCTCAACCGCGACGGCTTCATGGACATCGTCTCGGTGTCGCACTTCGACATCCCCGAGGATCTGCCGCTGCAGCGCCATCCGGCGCAGTACGGCGGCCCGCTCGACAGCGCCGCGATGTACCTCGAGACGCACGAGCCGACGCCCAACCCAGAGACCTTCATCCCGAAGGGCATGGCGATGGAGAACGGTTCGCTCGCGGTTGAGATCAACAGCGGCAACAACGGCAACAACTGGAACTCGGTCGAGCTGATGGGCACGAAGGGCATGACCGCCAACGGCCAGGTCAACCGCGACGGCATCGGCGCCCTCGTGCATCTGCGCACGCCGCAGGGCAAGGCGGTCATGGTGCCGGTTCTGGGCGGTTCGAGCTACGCCTCGCAGGACGCCCTGGCGGTCAACTTCGGCCTCGGCGACGAGCGCCGCGGCTTCGTCGACGTGCAGTGGCCGGGCGGCACCTGGAACCGCCTCTACACGGTGCGTCGCGGCGAGCGCGTGACCTTCCCCGAGATCCCGTGCAGCTACCGCGCCGACTACGCCAACGGCTTCGGCGAGTACTGGACGTGCGTCTCGGGCGCGCTGGGCGAACTGCGCGGCGCCGACGCGATCGGCGACGACGACTTCCTGCGCTTCTTCGTCAGCGCCGTGCGCGCGTACTTCGACCACCGGGGCCTCTGAGCGCGGTACCGATCCGCGCGCATCTGAGCGCAGCGCGCACACGCGCGCTGCGCTTTTGTTCGAGACAACCACTCCATTTGAGGTAACTCCATCTATGCACCGATTCGCTCGCATGTTTTTGGCGTCCGCCGCCCTGGCGGCTGTCGCCGTGGCGCCCGCCATCGCCGAAGCCGACAAAGCACCCAGCTCCAAGCTGCAGGAGCTCCTGCAGCGCCCCGACTTCGCCATCGTCGCCGATCCGGCGTTCTTCGACGAACTCGAGGATCCTTACTTCCGCGAACTCCTCCGGCTGCGCGACGCCGAGGGCCCGGTGGCCCTGGTGCGGGTCATCAACACGACCCAGGGCCCGCTGTGGCCGCCCGCGAACGCCGCCGACGAAAACGGCGACTTCATTCTCGCCAACGGCGTCGTGCTGCGTCAGGCGCCCGACGGCCAGGTCTTCCCGGCGATCGGCAGCGTCATCGTGTCGAAGGACACCGTGCCGCCGCTCGACTCGGAAGGCCGCGAGGACTTCCGCAACGCGTTCGGCTCGCACTACACGATCGTGCGCGAGCTCGATCTCTCTCCGGGCAGCGCCGATCTCGACCTGGTGATTCACACCCAGTCGTACGGCCCGCCCGAGGGTGATTTCGGCGGCGGTCCGCGCGTGCCGATGGAAGGCCGCAGCCAGTACAACCTGAACAGCTTCCCGCTCGCGGGCGGCTTCCCGTGCCCCGAGGTCTTCCCGGCGGCGTCGCAGCGCTTCACCTACACCCGTGAGAGCTACCCGATCCATCGCAACCCGCCGATCGGTTTCCAGGGCGACGGCGTCGCCTACGACATCGACACCGGCGCGGAGTACGTGCCGACCACCGCGGTCGGTCCGGACTGCCCGCCGGCGGGCTGCGACGGTGAGGACGAGCTCGACTTCTTCCGCGACGAGCCGATCACGCTCGGCGAGTGGCTGGAGACGAAGGCGTGGGTGCGCATCGAGCTGACCGACTGGAACGCGCAGGTGCAGGCCTACACCGCCGCCAAGTTCACGGTGCTGGCCAAGGATCTGGTGCCCAGCCGGGTGTTCCAGATCATGGCGGTGCGCCGCAACGTGCTCGTGCCGAGCCCGATCTACAAGCGTCCCGATCCGGTCATGCTGCCGCAGATCCTGGTCTCGGACGCCGACGGTCGCGGTCGGTGGTCGGGCAAGGCGCCCAACCCCTTCCCGGATCCGGCTGAGGATCCGGGCAACTCGCGCGTGCTCGGCACCTCGCTGGGCCTGCGCGCCGATCACATGACCTGGGCCGGCTGCACGATGCGCTTCGCGCCCGGCGTCGACTCGATGGCCGCGGGCACGACGTTCGCGCACAGCTTCGAGAACCTGATGCCGTCGAACGTGCCGTTCCTGATCACCAAGCCGGCACCGTAGACGGCGGTCTTTTCCATCACGTCAAAAAGCCCGGCGCGCGCGCCGGGCTTTTTTTGTGCCCGCGTCCGCGGGCCCGAGGTCGGACGCCCGCAGCGTCCGCGCACGCTCCGTCAGGCGGCCGGGAAGTCCGGATGACTGCGCACATCCCGCGCCTGCTTCAGATGGCGCAGCTGATGGCCCGGCATGATCGTCAGCCACTCGATGAGGCTGAACTTCATCATCGGCATGCCGGTCTTGCCCTTCACGCGCGCGAGATCCAGGCCCTGGGCCTCGCGGGCGACCTGCTCCAGGCGGTCCTGCCAGGCCAGGAACCTCGGCACCAGCTCGTCGATCGCGTAGGTCTCCTTCTTGGGCGGGTTGGCGAACGGCGGCGCCTTCATCTTGAGCTTCGGCGGGTACGCGCTGCTCATCGACGCCATCATGCCGCCCATGAAGCCGAGCTTGAACGGCGGCTCGCCGGTCACGTTCTTGGCGCGCCCGTCCTGGACGGCCATCTCGATGTTCGGGCCGAACTTCTCCGCGGCCATGGTGACGTGCGCGATGCACTGGGCGATGCTCCACTTCTTGGGCGCGGACGACCAGTTGAAGCGCGCATCATCGAGGCCGTCGACGAGCTCGCGGACGTGGGTTCGGCAGTCTTCGATCTGCGCGATGCACGTGCGCAGCTCGGCCCAGGCGGGCAGATCGTCGTGGGATGCGGCGGATACAGATTCGGCAGCGGCGGCCGTTGCGGGACTCATGATTCAGCTCCTGATCGCGCGCATTCGTTCCAGCCGGCGCGGGTTGCACGGCAACCCGGACTCGACGCAGGCTGTGCGAAGCGCAAAGAGAATAAAGGCGGGGTGTGAAAATTGCGTCGAGCGTACGCAAGACGCCGGGTGAGAGCAAGCAAATCTTGGATGAAATGCACGCCATCGGCCGACGGCCGCGCGCGTTACCCCGACGTCGGCAGGACGCAGCCGCAGCGTTCGCAATCGTGATCGCGCGCCTCGCGCAGCCCGGCTTCGATCGATTCCTGCAGGCGGTCGGCGTCGAGGTTGGTGAACGACATCGTGCCCTCGTAGCCACTGAGCGGATAGTAGCGATGCAGGGTCAGCTGGCGGCCGTCGATCAGGCCAGCCGCGACCTGCGCATTGTGCCAGCGGACGCGCTCGACCTCGAATTCGATCGCCGTGTTCCACATCATCACCAGCGAGCGGAAGAGGTTTTCGGTCGAGTTGAACGCGCGCGGCACCGGCTCGCTCGCGACGTGGGTGTTCATGTGCACCAGATGGATCTCGTCGACGCCGGCCTCGATCGCCGGCTGCACGGGCGCGTAGAGCAGCATCGAGCCGTCGACGAAGCGCGCGCCGTCGATCACCACCGACGGCAGCATGCCGGGAATGGCGCACGACGCGCGCACGATCTCCGGGCCGCGCGCGGCGTCCATCTCCTCGCCCTCGAAGAGATGCACCTTGCCGTCCCAGCCGGTGGTCGTGATCCGCAGCCGGCGGCTGGAGCGCGTCAGCGCGGCGAAGTCGACGTGCGCGCGCAGCGCGTCCATCAGGCCGTCGACCGCGAGCACAGTGCTGAAGTCGGTCAGATCGAGGACGCGATCGGCGATCGGACGCGGCGCGCCGCCGAACGCGCGCCGCACGTGCGCCAGGCGATCGCGCAGCACGTGCCAGAGATCGCCGGCGAAGCGGCCGAGCGTGGCGAGGGGCCGGCGCAGCACGCAGCCCGGGCGCAGCAGCGGCATCGGATCGAGGCGCGGACGCAGGGCGCCGCCGCGACACGGATCGGCCGCCATGACGTCGAGCCAGAAGCGCTCGAGGCCGTCGACCAGCGCGGCGCGCGGCTGCGCGTCCCAGCCCGCCACCAGGTACGACGCG
>JBCCOR010000340.1:0-5627 GCA_039025295.1 Acidobacteriota bacterium | reverse complement strand
GCTTTCTTTTCCTGGGCGAGGCCGTCCTTGCCCAATGCCAAACCGTTTCCTTTGAGATCAGCAAATGTCATCATACCCTTACCCAATCCTGCCAATTCGTCGTCATCTTCGTCCTCTTCCTCCGGCGTCGTCACCCTCGACGTCGGTCGCGCGGCCCGCGCCGCGCCGCGCGCGCACGATCGCCCGCGCGCGCACGAACGCCTGCTCGATGTGGTCGAAGCGCGGCGGCGTCCAGTCGCCGGCGGCGCGCAGCCGCTCCATCGCGCCGTTGCCGCCGCGCACGGGAATCAGCGCGACGTGGTCGGCGCCGCGGTCGAGGGCGAACGCGACCGAGCGGTCGATCCAGTCGAGCGTCTCGTCGACCGGCACGTAGGGCGCGCCGATCAGGACGAACGCGCGCAGCGCGATGTCGGCGTCGCGCAGGCGGTCGGCGGCGCGCGCGAGATCGTCGCGCGTGACGCGCTTGCCGATGCGTCGCATCGCCTCGGGATGGATCGTCTCGACTCCGAGCGCGACCTCGAGCCGCGCGCCGCGCGCGCGCAGCCGATCGGCGAAGGCGAAGCAGCGCGGGCCGAGCAGCTTCGGATGGTTCTCGACCACGATCCGCCGATCGCGCGTCGCCGGGTCGTTGGCGGGTGCGACGAGATCGATCACCGCGTCGTCGTCGCGCGTCGGCACGGCGCGGTCGTCGAAGTAGTTGCTGGCGTTGTAGAGCTTGACGATCCTCGGCGGCGTCGGCTCGGCGCGCACCCGCGGATCGGCGAGGGCGGCGCGCAGCTGGGCCGGGATCGCGCCGTCGGGCGTGGGGTCGTCGGTGGTGTAGCGCCAGAGATCGCAGAAGACGCAGGTGAACGGGCACTCGCGGCCGGCGAGAAAAACCGTTAGCGCGCGCGCCACGCGGCCGTCGACGAGGCGCTCGTCCTCGAGCGCGACGCCGTGCGGCCGCGTGACGTCGACCGCGGGCTTGGTCGGCCGCAGCGCGCGCACCTGGCGATCGCGCGCCGCGGGCGATCGCGCGATCGCCTGATCCGTCGTCAAGCCCGTCGTCAAGCCAGGCCGTGCAGCGCCAGGAAGCGCTGGCGGTAGGTGGCCTCGTCGCCGAAGCGCGCGGCGAAGACGTCTGCCGGCGTCGCGCCGTGCTGGAAGCGGCGCTTGGGGAAGATCGGCATCTCGACGCCGAGATGCTGGCGCACGCCGCGCTGCACGATCTCGCCCTTGAGCGCGTAGAGCGCGGCGTGGTCGCCGCCGGTCAGCTGGGCGAACGGAATCGACTCGGCGGCGGCGATCACCGCCGGCCGCGTCAGCGGGCTGAAGCCGGCGAAGCCGAGCGCCGCCGCGGGCGCGTAGGTGCGCACGCAGCCGCGGCTCTGGCCGCCGCTGTAGACCAGCGAATGCTTGATCGCCTCGACGCCCCAGCCCTCCTGGTAGAGCATCGAGTTGTTGACCACGCTGCGGATCGTGAGCTCGGGATTTTCCTCGATCGGATAGTCCTTGAGGTTCTCGTCGCCGCCGTCGCCGTCGACCAGGAACCGCCAGTCGGGATAGCGCGCGCGCACCGCCCGCAGCAGCGCCAGGCCGACCGTGGCGCATTCGACGTCGCGCGGCTTGTAGTCCTCGATCACGGCGATCGCCGCGTCGGGATCGAGGTCCGCGGGGGCGATCTCGATCGGCTCGAGCAGGAAGCCGAGCTCGAGCGCGTCGAGGAAGCGCTGCGCCTGGGCGAGATCGCCGCCGTCGTCCGCGGCGTCGACCGCGCCGTCCACCGACGGATCGGCGACCCGCAGCGTGAACGCCTTGAGCCGCGCGGGCGAGAGGCCGAGATCGCGCATCGCGTAGTAGGTCGCGAGCAGCACGGCGCCGCTGTCGATGCCGCCCGAAAAGGCGACGCCGATCGGCGCGTCGGCGGGCAGCCAGCCGAGCCAGGCGCGGACCTCGTCGAGGAGCGCGCCGACGTAGCGCGCGCCGAGCGCGTCGAGATCGGTCGGGCCGTCGGCGCGCGGCGGCGCGAAGAAGCGGGCGTGCACCGGATTCGGATCCGGGCAGCCGACCAGCTGCAGCGTGGTGACGTGGTGCGCCGGCACCATGCGCGTGTAGCTCGGATGGAATTGATCGCCGTAGCCCTCGGCGACGAGCGCGTCACGGATCGCGTCGATGCGCTCGGCGACGATCAGCATCGGCCCCGCGGCCTCCTTGGCGAGGAAGTAGCGCAGCGGACGATCGAGGCTGCGCGCCAGGCAGATGCGCGTGCCGTCGCGCGCGATCAGGGCGAACGAGCCGCCGAGGCGGCGCACGGCGTCGAGATCGCCGTCGAGCATGCGCTGGCGCGCGGCGTCGACGTCGAGATCGAAGAGCATCTGGCGCGCGGGATCGGTCAGGTCGAGGACGCGCGCGATCGGACGATCGGGCAGGCGGTTGGCGAGCGGGGCGTGGGTGGACGGCGTGTCGGTCATGCGGGTCGGGTCTCCGGGCGGATGGTCGAGCGGGACGGCGATCGGCGCGGGCGTGCTCGCTGCGCCGGACGGGCCGCGCAGTCGTCTCAGTCTACCGCCGGTCGCCGCGGGGCGCATCCGGCCGTCCAAGGCGCGTCTTGCGCCGTCTCTGGACGGCCGGTAGGATGCCGGCCATCGCCGATCCGTTCTGATTCATCCGGGTGGATGCGCAGCGCACGGGCCCATCGCGGTCCGGTGTGCGCCATCGCCCGTCCACCGCGAGGCCGCGCTGCCGATGGTGCATGCATTCGTTCCGAAGGAAACGCGTCCGGGCGAGACCCGCGTCGCCGCCACCCCCGAAACGGTCAAAAAGATGATCGCCGCCGGCCTGTCGGTGTCGATCGAAGCGGGCGCCGGCAACGGCGCCAGCCTCGCCGACGCGGCGTTCGTCGACGCCGGCGCAACCGTTGCCGCCGACGCCGCCGCGGCCCGCGCCGCGGCCGATCTCGTGCTGCGCGTGACCGCGCCGACTGCCGCCGACGCCGCGGCCTACCGCGCGGGCGCGATTGTGATCGGCCTGCTGGCGCCGCACGAGCACGCCGACGCCGTGCGCACGCTGCGCGACGGCAAGGTCAGCGCACTGGCGATGGAGCTGGTGCCGCGCATCAGCCGCGCGCAGTCGATGGACGCGCTGTCGTCGCAGGCGAGCATCGCCGGCTACAAGGCGGTGCTGCTCGCGGCCCACCGCCTGGGCAAGTACTTCCCGCTGCTGATGACCGCCGCCGGCACGATCAAGCCGGCCAAGGTGGTGGTGATGGGTGCGGGCGTCGCCGGCCTGCAGGCGGTGGCGACCGCCAAGCGCCTCGGCGCCCAGGTCGAGGTCTCCGACATCCGGCCGGTGGTCAAAGAGCAGGTCGAGTCGCTCGGCGGCAAGTTCATCCCGCTGCCCGAGACCGAGGAGTTGGGCGAGGGCGCGGGCGGCTACGCCAAGCAGATGACCGAGGACTTTCTGATGCGCCAGCGCGAGATCGTCACCCGCCACGTCGCCGCGGCCGACGTCGTCGTGTGCACCGCGCTGGTGCCGGGCCGCAAGGCGCCGACCCTGATCACCGCCGAGATGGTCGCCGGCATGCGCCAGGGCGCGATCATCGTCGACCTGGCGGTCGGCCAGGGCGGCAACTGCGTGCTCTCGCGCGAAGGCGAGGAGGTGCTGAGCGACAACGGCGTCTTGGTGCTCGGGCCGTCGAATCTGCCGGCAGAGACCGCCGAAGACGCCAGCCAGCTCTACGCGCGCAACGTCTGGGCGCTGGTCGAGCTGCTCGTCGCCCGCGAGGACGACGCCGGCGATGCCGCGCTGCACCTCGATCTCGACGACGAAATCATCGACGGCGCGCTGCTGACCCACGACGGCGCGGTGCGCCACGCCCCGACCCGCGACCAGCTCGAAGGAGAATCCGCATGATCGCCGCCGCGACCACCATGGGCCCGCTGCTGGTGGGCATCTACGTCTTCGTGCTGGCGATCTTCGTCGGCTTCGAGATCATCACCAAGATTCCGCCGACCCTGCACACGCCGCTGATGTCGGGCGCCAACGCGATCTCGGGCATCACCCTCGCGGGCGCGCTGGTGGCCGCCAAGAGCGGCAGCGCGACGGTGTCGGGCATCCTCGGCCTGCTGGCGATCATCAGCGCCACGATCAACGTCATCGGCGGCTTCTTGGTCACCGACCGCATGCTGCGCATGTTCGGTAGCAAGAAAGCCAAGCGGGGTGAGGGCCGATGAACGACGCCGCGAACGCGGCCGCCGCGGGCGGCTTCCTCGCCGGCTTCGTGCCGGTGCTCTATCTGCTGTCGGCCGTCCTCTTTATTCTCGGCCTCAAGGGCATGACCCGCGTGCGCTCGGCGCGGCGCGGCAACGCGCTGGCGGCGCTGGCGATGCTGATCGCGGTCGTCGGTACGATGCTCGAGCTCGGCACCTTCAGCCCGACGTGGATCGTCACCGGCCTGGTCGTCGGCGGCCTGATCGGCGCGGTCGCGGCGCTCAAGGTCGAGATGACGTCGATGCCCGAGATGGTCGCGCTCTTCAACGGCTCGGGCGGTGCCGCCTCGGCGCTGGTCGCGACCTCGGTGCTGTGGGCGGCGGTGGTCGAGCCCAACGCACAGGCGACCACGGCCGCGCTGCTCGGCGGCGCCTCGGCGATCTCGGGCGTGCTGTCGATCCTGATCGGCGCCGTCACGCTGACCGGCAGCATCGTCGCCTACCTCAAGCTCGCCGGCCGGATCAGCGGCAACCCCGTGCTCCTGCCCGGGCGCCACGTGCTCAACGTGCTGCTGCTCGCCGGCAGCCTGGGCGTCGGCGTCTACGCGGTCTTCGGCATCGCCGACGGCGACGGCGTGCAGATGCTGCTGCTGATCGCGATCGCCTGCAGCGCGCTGCTCGGCATCGGGCTGGTGATCCCGATCGGCGGCGCCGACATGCCGGTCGTGATCTCGCTGCTCAACTCCTACTCCGGCCTGGCGGCGTCGGCGGCGGGCTTCGTGCTCGGCAACAACGTGTTGATCATCAGCGGCGCGCTGGTCGGCGCGTCGGGATTGATCCTGACCCAGATCATGTGCGTGGCGATGAATCGCACGCTCGCCAACGTGCTCTTCGGCGGCTTCGGCGGCGACGCGCCGGCTGCGGCCGCCGGCGGCGGCGGCAAGGACGAATACACCAACGTCCGCAGCTTCAGCGCCGAGGAGGCCGCCCTGGTGCTCGACGGCGCCGGTTCCGTGACCTTCGTGCCGGGCTACGGCCTGGCGGTCGCGCAGGCCCAGCACACCGTGCGCGAGCTCGCCGGCCTGCTCGAGAAGCGCGGCGCCGAGGTCAACTACGCCATCCATCCGGTCGCCGGCCGCATGCCCGGCCACATGAACGTGCTGCTCGCCGAGGCCGACGTGCCCTACGAGCAGCTGCTCGAGATGGACGAGATCAACCCGATGTTCCGCAGCACCGACGTGGTGATCGTCGTCGGCGCCAACGACGTCGTCAACCCCGCGGCCAAGACCTCCGAGGGCAGTCCGATCTACGGCATGCCGATCCTCGAGATCTACAACGCCCAGACCGTGATCGTGATCAAACGCGCGCGCAGCCCGGGGGGAGCGGGCCGCAAGAAAGACCGGTTGGAATACGCCAACACGATGATGTGAGTCCGCGATG
>JBCCOR010000339.1:0-5628 GCA_039025295.1 Acidobacteriota bacterium | reverse complement strand
GATCTGCGCGCGGCCGCCGGCGACGCGCGCGCGCGCCTCGTCGGTGATCGTCACCGGTACGCGCGGATCGCGCGCGACGCGCGCGACCTCTTCGATCGTCAGCTGATGCCCGTCGAGCACGACGGGTCGCAAATCGGAGAGATGCAAGGCGGGGACTCCTCGGCGCGCGCCGATCGGCTCGGTGCGCTCGAAACACGTTGCTGCGTGCAAAATCGGCGAGCGACCGTCCGCGGACGGCGCTGCCACAGATCAGTTGTCCAGTCTATCGAGGACGCGCATGCCGGAACCAGACGCGCGTCGCAAACGTGGCCGCGTCGATCGGTATTGGTCCCTTCGCGCTCAGCCGGCGGCGATCGTCTCGAGCAGCGCGCGCACGGTGGCGACCACCTGATCGCGCGGCACCTCGCGCTGGCCGGGGCGCGCGGCGAGCCAGGCGTCGCGGTCCTCGATCGTCTCGCTCTGGCGACGCCCGGCGTCCATGTCCTTGAGCGTGACGATGCCCTGATCGGCCTCGTCGGGGCCCATCAGCAGGGCGATCGGCACCTGGCAGCGGTCGGCGTACTTGAGCTGCTTGCCGACGTTGCGGCCGCCGCCGAGCCACAGCTCGGTGTGGATGCCGGCGCGGCGCAGTTCGAAGGTCAGGTCGAGATAGGCGTCCTCGAGCCCGGCGTCCATGCGCGTGACCAGCACCTCGACGGTGGTCGCGGGTGTGTCGATGGCGTCGAGATGCTCGAGCGCGGCGAGCAGGCGATCGACGCCGACCGAGGCGCCGACCGCCGGCACGGCCTGGCCGGAGAAGCGCGCCACGAGGCCGTCGTAGCGGCCGCCGCCGAAGACCGAGCCGAACTGCGGCGCGTCGAGCAGGATCGCCTCGAAGACCGCGCCGGTGTAGTAGGCGAGTCCGCGGGCGATGCTCAGGTCGAGGGCGATCTTGTCGTCGCCGTAGCCGAGCCGGGCGAGCTGGCGCGACATCGTCGCCACCTGCGCCACCGCCGCGGCCGCGCCCGGGACGGCGTCGTCGGGCGCGTCGCTTTCGGTATCGCTCTCGGGACCGAGCCGGAAGAGTTCGCGCAGGCCGGCGAGCACGGCCTCGCGGCGCTCGTCGCGGATCGCCAGGAAGCGCTCGATGGTGTCGACCTGGGCATCGTCGAGGCCGACGCCGCGGATCGGATCGCCCGACGCGTCGACGTAGCCCGCGGTCAGCTCGAGGCGGACCTTCTCGGGACCGATTTTGTCGAGCTTGTCGAGCACGCGGAAGACGTCGCTGGCGCGCGCTTCGTCGACCCCGGCCAGGCGCAGCAGGGCATCGAGCAGCAGGCGGTTCGAGAAGCGGACGCGGTAGCGCGCGACGCCGAGCGCCTCGAAGACATCGCACATCGCCGCCAGGATCTCGACGTCGGCGAGTCCGGGCTGGACGCCGACGGCGTCGATGTCGAACTGGGTGAATTCGCGGAAGCGTCCCTTGTCGGGCTTGTCGCCGCGCCACACCGAGGCGACCTGATAGCGGCGGAACGGCCGCGGCAGATCGCCGTGCTGGGCGACCACGCGCGCCAGCGGCACGGTCAGGTCGAAGCGCAGGCCGAGGGCTTCTTCCTCGCGATTCGAGACCGTGAAGATCGACTGCTTGGCCTCCTCGCCGGCCTCGGCGCCGAGCAGCACGTCGAGGTATTCGACCGCCGGCGTCGCCAGCGGTGCGTAGCCGTAGCGTTCGTACACGCCGCGCACGGCGTCGATCATGCGCTGGCGAGCGATCAGCTGATGGGGCATTAGGTCGCGCAGTCCGCGCGAGATGCGCGCTTTGACGCGGCGGGGCTTCTTGCCCTTCTTCTTGCTGCTGGCCATGGTCTCTCGGTCGGGTTGGTTGCGGGCGGGCGCCGCGTCCGCGGAGGCGGCGCGGCATACGGATCGTACTACGCCGAATCGCCGGGCGGGACGATCGTCAGCAGCAGATCGCCGGCCTGGACCGCGTCGCCGACCGCGACCGTGAGGCCCTCGACCGCGCCGGCGATCGGCGCGGTGACGACGGTTTCCATCTTCATCGCGCTCAGCACGACCAGCGGATCGCCGGCGTCGACGGTCGCGCCGTCGGCGATCTGGACGTCGACCACCGAGCCCGGCATCGGCGCGCCGATCGAGCCGTCGTCGCGCGGATCGGCCTGCGGACGGCGCGTCGGCCCGTCGGCCTGGGCCGCGCGGTTGACCACCCGCAGGCTGCGCGGCTGGCCGTTGAGCTCGAAGAAGACCTCCTGCTCGCCGTCGACCAGCTCGCCGACCGCGGTCAGGGTGACGACCAGGGTTTTGCCGCGCTCGATCTCGATCATGATCTCTTCGCCGATCGCGAGCGGCTGCAGCACCTGGCGCGTCGCCAGCACGCTGACGTCGCCGAAGTCGCGGCGGAAGTTCATGTAGTCGTCGAAGACCTGCGGATAGAGCGCTGCGCTGACGACGTCCTCGGGGCGCAGCGCGGCGTGCGCCGACCAGCGTTCGTCGAGCTCGGCCTCGAGCGCGTCGAAGTCGAGATCGTCGAGGGTCGCGCCCGGGCGTGCGTCGAACTTTGCCAGGTTCTTGACCACGCGGGCGCGCAGCGGCTCGGGGAAGCCGCCGTGCGGCTGGCCGAGGGCGCCGCGCAGGAAGTCGACCACCGAGCGCGGGAACGAGAGCGTTTCGGCCTGCGCGACGACCGCGTCGGCGCTGAGGTCGTTCTGCACCATGAACTGCGCCAGATCGCCGACCACCTTCGACGACGGCGTGACCTTGATCAGATCGCCCAGCACGCGGTTGGCGTCGGCGTAGGCGGTCTTGATCGCGCGCCAGTGCGACGGGCCGCCCAGACCGAGCGAGAGCGCCTGGAACTGCAGGTTGGTGTACTGGCCGCCCGGCATCTCGTGGTCGTAGACGTCGGAGCCGGCGCTCTTCAGGCCCGACTCGAACGGCGCGTAGAGCGTGCGCGCCTCTTCCCAGTAGGCGTTGAGCGGCTCGATCGCGCCGCGGGCGACGCCGGTGGCATGATCGCCGCCCTCGAGCGCGGCGACCACCGCGCCCATCGCCGGCTGCGAGGTCAGGCCGGCCATCGCGGCGAGCGCGACGTCGACCACGTCGGCGCCGGCCTCGGCCGCGGCCAGCATCGAGGCGACGCCGGTGCCGGCGGTGTCGTGGGTGTGGACGTGGATCGGCGTCTCGGGAAAGGCGTCGCGCAGCGCGCCGACCAGCATCCGCGTCGACGTCGGCTTGAGCAGGCCGGCCATGTCCTTGATCGCGAGCACGTGCACGCCGCGCTCGATCAGCGCGCCGGCGACGTCGACGTAGTACGCCAGGTCGTATTTCGTGCGCCCGGCGTCGGCGACGTCGCCGGTGTAGCAGACCGCGGCCTCGATCACGCCGCCGGCCTCGCCGACCGCGTCGATGCCGAGCTTGAGGTTCTCGAGGTAGTTGAGGCAGTCGAAGATGCGGAAGACGTCGATGCCGCCCTCGGCCGCCAGGCGTACGAAGCGGCGCACGACGTTGTCGGGATAGTTCGTGTAGCCGACCGCGTTGGCGCCGCGCAGCAGCATCTGGAACGGGACGTTCGGCACCGCCGCGCGCAGCGCCGCCAGGCGGTCCCACGGGCACTCGTGGAGGAAGCGCAGGCAGACGTCGAAGGTCGCGCCGCCCCACATCTCGAGGCTGAAGCAGCCGGCGAGGGCGTGCGCCGTCGCCGGCGCGATCGCGGCCCGCTCGCGCGTGCGCACGCGCGTGGCGAGCAGCGACTGATGGGCGTCGCGCCAGGTGGTGTCGGTCAAGAGCAGGCCGGAATGCGCGCGCACGGCCTGTGCGAAGCCTTCAGGCCCTTCAGCCTGTAGGCGATCGCGCCAGCCCGCAGGGAGCGCGCCGCCGGGCGCCGGTGGCACGGTCGGATCGGCCGGCGGCAGCGCGACGTCGGGCGAGGCGCCGGCGATGGTCGGGCCGTTGACCGCGACCTCGCCGAGGAAGCGCAGCAGGCGCTGTGCGCGGTTGCGCCGGCGCGGCAGATCGAAGAGATCGGGCGTGCGGCCGATGAAGTCGGTGCGCGGGTCGCCGTCGCGGAAGGCGGGATGGCCGATCAGGCGCTGCAGGAAGGGAATGTTGGTCTCGACGCCGCGGATGCGGAACTCGGCGAGCGCGCGCTGGAGCTTGGCGAACGCCGCGTCGAACGTGCGCGCGTGCGCGGTCACCTTGACCAGCAGGCTGTCGTAGTGCGGCGAGACGCGCGCGCCGGCGTAGCCCGAGCCGCCGTCGAGGCGGATGCCCATGCCCGAGGCCGAGCGGTAGACCTCGATGCGGCCGGTGTCGGGCTGGAAGTTCTGCGCCGGATTCTCGGTCGTGATGCGGCACTGGACGGCGCAGCCGCGGGGCGCGACCGTGCTCGCCCCTGAGGCGTCGCGCAGGCCGAGATCGCGCAGGCTGGCGCCGCCGGCGATGCGGATCTGCGACTGCACGAGATCGACGCCGGTGACCTCTTCGGTGACCGTGTGCTCGACCTGGATGCGCGGGTTGACCTCGATGAAGTAGTGCTGGCCGGTTTCGGGCTCGACCAGGAATTCGACCGTGCCGGCGTTGACGTAGCCGACCGCGCGCGCGAGCGTGACGGCGTCGCGCAGGAGCGCCTCGCGCAGCGCCGGATCGAGCCCGCGCGCGGGCGCCATCTCGACCACCTTCTGATGGCGGCGCTGCACCGAGCAGTCGCGCTCGTAGAGATGGATGACGTCGCCGTGGGCGTCGGCCAGCACCTGCACCTCGACGTGGCGCGGGCGATCGACGTAGCGCTCGACGAAGACCGTGGCGTCGCCGAACGCGCTCAGTGCCTCCGACTGCGCACGCTCGAACGCCTCGCCGAGTTCGTCGGCCTGGCGCACGACCCGCATGCCGCGTCCGCCGCCGCCGAGGGCGGCCTTGATGATCACCGGCAGGCCGTGGGCGGCGACGAAGTCGTCGAGCTGGGCGCGCGTCGTCACCGGGCCGTCGGAGCCCGGCACCACCGGCACGCCGGCCTCGATCGCGACCGCGCGCGCGGCGGTCTTGTCGCCGAGCGTGCGGATGGCGTCGGCCGACGGGCCGACGAAGGCGATGCCGGCGTCGGCGCAGGCCCGGGCGAAGTCGGCGCGCTCGGCGAGGAAGCCGTAGCCGGGATGAATCGCGTCGGCGCCGCTCATCTTCGCCACCCGCAGGAT
Organism: Acidobacteriota bacterium; assembly: GCA_039025295.1. Classification (GTDB taxonomy): domain Bacteria; phylum Acidobacteriota; class Thermoanaerobaculia; order Multivoradales; family J023; genus JBCCOR01. The sequence goes on along the minus strand of JBCCOR010000339.1, from coordinate 442 downwards.
CTCGTCGATCGCCAGATAGGCGCCGACCGGCGTCAGTCCCTGGCCGATCGCATACGACGCGTCGGCCTTGTAGCGGTGCAGATGAACGCGGTCTTCGTGGCTGAAGACGGCGACCGTCCGAATGCCGAGCTCGGTGGCGGCGCGGAAGACGCGGATCGCGATCTCGCCGCGGTTGGCGCACAAGAGGGTGCGGATCTCACGCGGCGGGCGGCCGCCTTCGGACGACGAAGGACGCGATTCGTTGGGTTGACTCATGGTCTTCTCAGGGTACGGCAAATGACACGCTGCGGCAAGTCGCGCGTCAAGCTGCGGCATGAAGCGCATCGGTCGCGCCACGGTGGCTGCGCCGCGGTGGCCGCGCATCGCGCTAGACTGGCGAACCATGAGGCATTCGATGACGGGTTCCCGCTCCACGCGGCGCGGCGCGATGCGTGCGGCGTGG
>JBCCOR010000338.1:0-5630 GCA_039025295.1 Acidobacteriota bacterium | reverse complement strand
CCGCCGGCCGCGTCGGCGCCGGCCTGCGCGTCGCCGTGGGCGCGCAGCGCGGCACGGTCGATCTTGCCGTTGGGCAGGCGGGGCAGCGCGTCGCGCGTCACCCAGCCGCTCGGCACCATGTAGGCCGGCAGGCTGCGGTCGAGATGGCGGCGCAGCGCGGCCGGATCGGGCGGCGCGTCGGCCAGCGCCGGCACGACGAAGCCGACCAGCGCATCGCCCGCCGCCGCGACGTTCACGGCGGCTTCGCGCACCGCCGGATGGCGGCGCAGCGCCGATTCGATCTCGCCCAGCTCGACGCGGAAGCCGCGCACCTTGAGCTGATGGTCGGTGCGGCCGAGGAAGGCGAGCCGGCCGTCGGCCAAGAAGCGCGCGCGATCGCCGGTGCGGTACATGCGGCGGCCGGGCGCGTCGGCGTGCGGATCGGGCAGGAAGCGCGTCGCGGTCAGCCCGGGACGGCCGAGATAGCCGCGGGCGACGCCGCCGGCGGTGCGCGGGCCGCCGTCGGCGGTGCCCGCGGCGCCGAGAAAGAGCTCGCCGACGACGCCGCGCGGCGGCGGCTGCAGATCGCGATCGAGCACGTAGGCCGCCTCGCCGGCCAGCGGCCGACCGATCGGCGGCGGACCGTCGAGACCGCGCGGCAGCAGCGCGAAGGTGCTGTAGGTGGTGGTCTCCGAGGGACCGTAGGCGTCGATCACCCGCAGCGTCGGGCGGGCGGCGTGCAGATCGGTGACCAGCGCCTGCGGCACCGCCTCGCCGGCGAGCACGACGGTGCGCAGGCGCGGCGGCAGGCCGAGGCGCAGCAGTGCGTCCATCGCCGACGGCACGGTCGCCATCAGGCGCGCACGGCCGGCGATCGCGACGTCGGCGAGCGCCAGCGGATCGTCGATCATCAGCACCGTGCCGCCGCGCACCAGCGGCGCGAAGAGTTCGAAGACCGACACGTCGAACGACGCCGAGGTCGACGCGACCACGCCCTCGAGATCGTCGGGCTCGAACAGCGCGTCCGCGGCGTCGACGAAGTTGACCACCGCGCCGTGCGACACGGCGACGCCCTTGGGCCGCCCGGTCGAGCCCGAGGTGTAGAGCACGTAGGCCAGGCTGGCGGCGTCGACCCGCGGGTTGGGGTCGTAGTCGTCGAGCGCGGCGCGGCCGGCAGCGCCGTGGCCGGCGTCGGCCGGCAGCAGCGCGTCGAGCGCCAGGGCCGGCGCGTCGCCGAGGGCGCCCGCCAGCTGGAAGCCGAGATCGGCGGTGGTCAGCACCAGCGCGGCGTCGGCGTCGGCGACCATGAACGCCAGGCGATCGGGCGGATACGTCGGATCGAGCGGCACGTAGGCGCCGCCCGCGGCGAGCACGCCGAGCATCGCGATCGGCAGATCGGGCGTGCGCGGCAGCAGCACGCCGACGCGCGTCTCGCGGCCGACGCCGCGCTGGCGCAGGCGCCGGGCGAGATGCAGCACGCGGCCGGCGACGGTGGCGTAGTCGAGGGTCGCCCCGTCGGCGCGCACCAGCGCCGGCTGCGACGGCGTGCGCCGCGCCTGCGCGAGCACACGGCCGTGCAGGGTCGGCGGATCGTTGTGCCGCCGCGCGGCCGCCGCGGTCGGCCACGGCCGATCGTTCCACGTGCGCAGCTGCTGATGGCGCGCGCCGCCGCGGATCGCACCCAGGACGCGGATCGGCCGCTCGGGCGCGGCGCAGAGATCGGCGTGGATCGCGCGCAGCTGATCGAGCCAGCGCCGGGCGGTGGTGCGGTCGATCAGGTCGACGTCGTACTCGAGCCGCAGATCGAGATGGTCGGCGTCTTCGGTGACGGCGAAGGTGAGATCGAATTTGGCGCTGACCGCGCCCAGCCCTTCGGCGCTGACGCGCAGCCCGGGCAGATCGGGCAGCGCCGCGGCGGCGGCGCCCTGCCAGGTGAAGAGCGCCTGCACGAGCGGCGCCATCTGTCGATCGCGCGTCGGCTGGACGGCGTCGACGACCTGGTCGAAGGGCACTTCCTGATGATCGATCGCGTCGAGGGTCGCGGCGCGCGCGGTCGCGATCGCGTCGAGGCCGGTCACGCCAGCGGCGTCGGCGTTCGCTCCGGCGCCAGCGGTGAAGCGCAGCCGCAGCGCCAGGGTGTTGACGAAGAAACCGATCAGGCCCTGCAGATCGGGATGCGGGCGATCGGCGATGGCCAGGCCGACAACGACGTCGCGGGTTGCGCTCAGGCGCGCGAGCAGCAGGCCGAAGACCGCGCTCATCACCATCGCGCGGGTTGCGCGCGCGCGCCGGGCGAGCTCGTCGAGCGCGCGCAGGTCGTCGCGGCCGAGGCGCGCGTTGACGGCGTCGCCGCGGAACGCGCGCTGCGCCGGACGCGGTCGGTCGAGGGGCAGTTCGAGGGCGCGCGGGGCGTCGTCGAGCTGCGCGCGCCAGTGGGCGAGATGGCGCGCGAACGCGCCCTCGGCCTGGCGCTGGCGCTGCCAGACGGCGAAATCGCCGTACTGCACCGGCAGCGCGCGGTCGTCGGCCGGCGCGGCGTCGCCGCCGCGGTAGGCCGCGGCCAGCTCGCCGACCAGGACGCCGAACGACCAGCCGTCGGCGACGATGTGATGCACGGCCAGGGCGAGCTGATGTTGGGCGTCGTCGAGCTGCAGCAGCAGGGCCGCGAGGCTGTCGCCGCGCTCGAGATCGAAGCGTCGCCGCTTGCGCGCGGCCGCGATCCGGCGCGCGCAGCGTCGGCGCGCATCCGGCGTGAGCGCGCGCAGATCGATCCGCGGCAGCGGGACGGCCCGATCGGGGCGCGCCGGCACGACGATCTGGCGCGGACCGTCGGGGCCGTCGACGAAGCGACTGCGCAGCACCTCGTGGCGGCGCAGCGTGCGGGCGAAGGCGCGCCGCAGCCGCTCGGCGTCGAGCGCGCCGTCGAGGATCAGCAGCAGGCCTTCGTTGTAGGCCACGCTCTCCGGCTCGAGGCGATGGAAGAACCACAGTCGCTCCTGCGCGAACGAGAGCGGAAACGCTGTTTCAGCCGCGCTGCGCGGCTGGCGCGGCAGCGCGGCGCTGCGTTCGGCGCGCGCGTCCGGCGGCGCTTCGGCGCGCTTGCGGCCGAGGCGCTTGAGCAGCAGCGCGCGCTTTTCCGGGGAGAGATGCTTCAGACGATCGGCGGGGCGATCCATGACGAGGTGACACAGCTCCTTGCGCCCGCGGGGCGTGCGACGCCGGTTGGGGCCGGCGTCGCAGCGCGGGGCGTCGGGTGGCGATCGAGGGCGCGCGGCAATTCAGTGGATCGTCCCGACCGATCCTGCCGCGGGTTGACGGGCGCGCGTCCCAACAAGATAAGGAGAAGAAAAAAGGCGGGTGCTCAGTGGAGCGAGAGCACGCGGCTTTCGCGTCGGTACCAAGCGGTTGGGGCTATCTGCGGAGCGTCGTGGTCAGCCGTCTCGGGGCGAAAGATGTTGCAGCGATTCATGTCACCACCATAGACGTGGATCGTGATCGCGGTGTGCGTCTGCGAATTGCCAATGGTGTGGTAGTCGAACGGCGGAATCAAGCGGCCTGCGCTGCCGACGCCCGCGCGCACCGTGTCGCCGCGCTGGAAGCGGTAGCGATTGTCCTCGTGCGCGAGCAGATCGTAGGCGGTGATGTCGATCGTGCCTTGCACCACCCCTTCGACGCACCACAGATCGTTGTGATCGTGCACCGGGGTTGCCTGGCCGGCACCCCAGACCATCGCCAGCGCGCTGTAGCGCCCGTCGGATGCGCGGTGAATCAGATGGCGTGCGTAGTGGCCGTCGCAGGGTTCGCAGAGCGTCGCCGGCAGCTGCACGTCGCCGGCGCCGATCACGGTTTCGAGAGCCCGCTGGACGGCGCGCGTGATCTGGGTATGGTCGCTGACGCCGGCGGTCGCGTGATCGAGTGCGTCGATCAAGGTACGACAGCCGGGAAGGGCGGTGTCGGCCGGGGCGGCGGACGAGGACGGATTGGGGGTCGAAGGCATGGTGAAATCACTCCATCGCGTGCCGGGACGCCGGCGGTCGGCGGGGTACGACCAGCGTTGACAGGTCCCGGCGGTTCATCCTATGGTGCCAGCGATGGTCCCGATTCCGACGTCGTTTTGCGCATTCGCCTGCGCTGTGCGCCATCGTGCCGCTGCCGCATACTGGCCGGTGCGTACGAATACGAATGCCGTGCGCCGATGCGCCCGGCGCCGGTTCGAAAGGCGCCGGTTCGAAAGGCCGATGCGGTCTGACCATGCCGAAACTCATTTTGTAGCCTACCACCACCCGAATCCCATCCAGGCCGCTGTACAGTTTCCACCGTCCGGCCGTAAGGAGGACCGCTCCATGCTTCGCAGGCCCCGCATTCACGCCCTGCTCGGTGTCGCCCTCGCCCTCGCCCTCGTCACCGCCCCGGCCGCTCTGGCCCAGGGGGCCGACTTCAGCCGCTACGTGTCGATCGGCGACAGCCTGACCCAGGGCTTCAGCGCCGGCGGCGTGGTCGAAGACGTGCAGGATATTGGCTATCCGGCGCTGATCAACCAGCAGGCGAACGGCACCAACGAGGGCTTCGCGCAGCCGACGGTCAGCAGCCCCGGCATTCCGCCCCTGCTCCAGCTGCGCGGCCTGGCGCCGACCGTGCTCACCCCCGCCTCGGGCTTCGGTGCGCCGACCAATCTCAATTTCCCCGGCCTCTACAACAACGTCGCGATCTCGGGCGCGCTGCTCGCCGACATCATCGATCGCCGCACCGACAACGGCGGCCTCTTCGATCTCGTGCTGCGCGGCCAGGGCACGATGCTCGAGCTGGCGATCGCCCAGCAGCCGACCTTCACCACCGTGTGGGCCGGCAACAACGACGTGCTCTTCGCCGCCACCGCCGGCATCATCATCGAGGACTTCACCCTGACCTCGGTGGCCAACTTCGAAAGCCGCTTCCGCACGATCATCGGCCAGCTGGCGGCGGCCGGCACCGATCTGGCGATCGCCAACATCCCCGACGTGCTGGCGATTCCGTTCGTCACCACCGTGCCGGCCGTGCTGGTCGATCCGGTGACCAACCAGGTGGTGCTGGTCAACGGCAACCCGGTGCCGCTGATCGGCACCGACGGTCCGCTGCGCCCGGGTCAGGACTTCGTGCTGCTGCGCGCCAGCGCCTCGCTCGCCCGCGGCATCGGCGTGCCGGTCGAGGCCGGCGGCACCGGCCAGCCGCTCGACGACACCGACTACCTGAGCGCCGAAGAGATCGCCGTCATCTCCGCCCGCCTGGCGGCCTTCAACCAGATCATCACCACGGTCGCGAACGAGACCGGCGCCGTCCTGGTCGACGTCAACGGCATCTTCAACCGCATCGCGACCCGCGGCCTGCTCATCGGCGGCATCGAGGTCAACGAGGACTTCCTCACCGGCGGTCTGTTCAGCTATGACGGCGTCCATCCGACGCCGCTCGGCTACGCGGTCGTCGCCAACGCGTTCATCGATGCGATCAACCGCGACCGCGGCACGTCGATTTCGCGCGTGCGCTACCGTCCGTACCTCTTCGGTGGCCTGAACGGCACCGGCGTCGACATCGAGTCGCAGGTCAACGCCCTGCAGGGCTCCAGCGTGCGCTTCACCCGCCCGGCCGATCAGGCGCTGCGCTTCGCGCTCGGCATT
>JBCCOR010000337.1:0-5632 GCA_039025295.1 Acidobacteriota bacterium | reverse complement strand
GCCCGCGCTGCCGGCGACCCTGCCGCGTCCGCGGCGCGTGCTGGTGCTCGGCGGCAGCCAGGGCTCGGCGCAGCTCAACCGCACCGTGCCGCGCGCGCTCGCGGCCTGGCGCGCGCGCGCCGGCGATGACCGCCGCGTCCCGGGGCTGACCGTCGTCCACCAGGCCGGCCGCCATCGTCTCGACGAGGCCGCGCGCAGCTACGCGGACGCCGATCTGCCGGCCGACATCGCGGTCGAGATCGTGCGCTTCGTCGACGACGTCGCCGGGGCGATGGCCGCGGCGCAGCTGATCCTTTCGCGCGCCGGCGCGATCACCCTGGCCGAGCTCTGCGCCGCCGGACGGCCGTCGCTGCTGGTGCCGCTGATCGGCGTCGCGGGCGCGCATCAGGACGCCAACGCGCGCGTGCTCGAGAACGCCGGCGCCGCGGTCTGCGCGCGGCCGCGCGGCGCCGCGGCCACGGCGGCCGTCGACGATCCGCTGGTGGCCGACCTCGCCGACGCGCTGGCGCCGCTCGTCGCCGACGACGCCGATCCGCGGCTCGCGGCGATGGCGTCGGCGGCGCGCGCGCTGGCCCGCAGCGACGCCACCGACGCGCTCGCCGACCGGCTCGTCGCGCTCGCCGGCGCGGAGGAGAACGACCGTGTTTGACACCTTCGCCGGCCTCGACCACGTGCACTTCGTCGGCATCGGCGGCTCGGGCATGTCGGGCATCGCCGAGATCCTGCTCGGCTACCGCCGGCTGCGCGTCTCGGGCTGCGACCGCGCCGCGAGCGCGGTCACCGAGCGCCTCGAGGGCCTCGGCGTCACCGTCCACGTCGGCCACGACGAAGCCCATCTCGACGGCGTCGACCTGGTGGTCAAGTCGTCGGCCGTGCCCGACGACAATCCCGAGATCCAGGCCGCCCGCGCGCGCGGCATCACGGTCGTGCGCCGCGCCGAGATGCTCGGCGAGCTGATGCGCCTGAAGTACGGCATCGCCGTCGCCGGCACCCACGGCAAAACCACGACGACCTCGCTGATCGGCACGCTCTTGACCGAGGCCGGCCTCGATCCGACGGTGATCGTCGGCGGCCGCATGCGCGTCTCGGGCACGGGCGCGCGCATCGGCCAGAGCCACTATCTCGTCGCCGAGGCCGACGAATTCGACCGCTCGTTCCTGCGGCTGATGCCGATCCTGGCGGTCGTGACCTCGATCGACAGCGATCATCTCGACACCTACCGCGATCTCGACGCGATCCGCGAGGCGTTCTTCGACTTCGCGACCCGCGTGCCGTTCTTCGGCGCGGTCATTCTCTGCCTCGACGACGACAACAACCAGCGCATGCTGCCGCGCCTCGCCGGCCATCGCGTGATCACCTACGGCCTGTCGCCGCAGGCCGATCTGTGCGCGCGCGACGTCGAGGCGACGCCCGACGGCTGCACGTTCGTCGTCCACAGCATGCGCGACGGCCGGCTGGGGCCGGTCGCGCTGCCGATGCCCGGGCAGCACAACGTGCAGAACGCGCTCGCCGCGGTTGCGGTCGGGCTGGCGCTCGAGCTGCCGTTCTCGGCCATCGCCGAGGCGCTGGCGCGCTTCGGCGGCGTGCATCGGCGCTTCGAGCGCATCGGCAGCTTCGGCGGCGCGGCCGTGGTCGACGACTACGCCCATCATCCGACCGAGATCGAGGCGACCCTGCGCGCCGCGCGCCAGGCGTTCCCGCACGGCCGCGTCCATGCCATCTTCCAGCCCCATCTCTACTCGCGCACCCGCGATCTGGGCGCCGAGTTCGGCCGCGCCCTGATGCTTGCCGATCGCGCCTGGGTGGCGCCGATCTACGCCTCGCGCGAGGCTCCGATCGCGGGCATCAGCGCCGACACCGTGATCGACGCCGCGCGCGCCAGCGGCCATCGCCACGTCGAACGGTGCGACGACTGGGCGGCGATGCCGACGACGCTGGCCGGCGCGGTCGCGGCCCAGGACGTCGTGCTGACCCTCGGCGCGGGCGACATCGTCCGCCTCGGCCAGCAGATCGCCGCCAGCGACGCCGACGCCCTGCGCGCCGCGGCCGGATCGCGCGAGGAAGCCAAGCCGTGAGTCCGCACCGCGCCGCCCTCCTGGGCTTCGATCCGCATCTGCGCCGCGGTGTCGACGCGTCGGCCACGAGCGCCCATCGCATGCGCCGTCCGGCCGTGCGCCGTCGGCGCATCAGCCGCTGGCGACGCGCGCTGATGTGGACCGCCGGGCTCGCCGCCGCCGCGGCGATCGGCTACGGGCTGTGGACCGCGCCCCAGCTGCGGCTCGACGAAATCGTGATCGTCCCGCCGCGGACCGCTGCGATCAGCGATGGCGCGTCGGCCGACGATGCCGTCCGGCGCGTTGCCGACGACTGGGTGCATCAGCAGCTGGCGTTCGCCCGCGGCAGCGCCCTGGTGACGCTCGATCTCGCCTACGCGGCGTCGGCGCTGCGCGGCCATCCGTGGGTGGCCGACGTCGGCCTGCGCAAGGTGCCGCCCAACCAGCTCGAGGTCACGATTTACGAGCGCCGCCCGGTCGCCCTGCAGCAGCGCGTCGGGCCGGACGGCGCCGCCGCCGACGCCGCGTCGCCGACGCTGTCGTTCGTCGACGCCGACGGACGCGTGATCGCCCCCTTCGACCCGCGCCGCGGCGCGGTCGATCTGCCGCTCGTGCGGCTGACGCCCAACGCCCTGCGTCGACCGCACGACGGCGAGCTACCGCGGGCGCTGGTGCGCCAGCGCGCGGTGGCCGATGCCCTCGACGTGCGCGCCGCGCTGGCGCGCACGCGACCCGCCTGGCACGCCCGGCTGTCGGAGATCGTCGTCCTCGGCGGCGGCGATCATCGCCTGGTCGTGCAGGGCATGCCCTTTCCGCTCATCGTTCGTGCCGACACCCTGGACACGACCTTGCCACCTCTGGAACGCTTGCTTCCGCACCTACTCGATCGTTTTGGCGCCCTGCGCGCCGTCGACGTTCGCTTTCCCCATCGGCTGATCGTGCAACCTGTGAATCGATCCGCCGATGGATCGCGCACGTGAGGATAGGAGCCCTTGTGATGCCATCCAACCCGTCTACTTTCGCCGTCTCGACCCGCCCCGAGGACTACCTCGTGGGCATCGACGTCGGCACGTCCGCGGTCCGCACGCTTGTGGCGATGCGCGACCCTTCCGGCCAGAAATTAGCCATTGTCGGCAAGGGCGAAGCGCCCAACACCGGCTGCCGGCGCGACAGCATCGTCAACGTCGAAGCCACCGTCGAGGCCCTGCGCCAGGCGAGCGAGGAGGCCGAGGTCATGGCCGGCATCGAGATCTCGCGCGCCTACGTCGGCATCGCCGGTCGCGACATCCGCTCGATCAACGCCTCGGGCTTCGTCTCGATCACCGGCAAAGAGCGCGAGATCGGCCCCAACGACGTCCGCCGGGTGATGGATACCACCCGCACCGACGCGCTGCCGCCCGACTTCGAGGTGCTGCACGCCGTGCCGCAGGAGTTCGTCGTCGACCAGCAGCGCGGCATCGCCGATCCGGTCGGCATGCTCGGCAGCCGGCTCGAGGTCTTCGCCCATCTGGTGACCGCCGAGCAGAAGCGCACGCGCATGCTGCAGAGCTGCGTCAACCGCGCCGGCATCGAGGTGGTCGAGCTGGTGTTCGAGCCGCTGGCGACCGCCGAGGCGCTCCTGACGTCCGACGAGCGCGAGCTCGGCGTGCTCTTGATCGATCTCGGCGCGGGCAGCACCGAATACGCCCTCTACCACCACGGCGAGGTGCAGCACAGCGCCGTGCTGCCGATCGGCGGCGGTCACTTCACCCGCGATTTGGCGCAGGTGCTGCGCACGCCCACCGACGAGGCCGAGCGCATGAAGATCCGCGCCGGCTGCTGCCTGAGCGGGCTCTACAACGACCAGGCGGTGATCAACGTGCCGGCGGTCGCCGGCGGCGAGGCGCGCACCGTGCGCCGCCAGGAGCTGGTCGAGATCCTGCAGCCGCGCGCCGAGGAGCTGCTGTGCCTGATCCGCGACGATCTGGCGCGCCGCGGCCTCGGCGACCAGCTCACCGGCGGCGTGGTGCTGTCGGGCGGCGCCGTGCAGCTCAACGGCCTGCTCGAGATGGCCGCGAGCGTGTTTTCCGCCAACGTCCGCTACGGCATGCCGCGGCATTTCGAAGGCCTGGTCGACGTGATCAAAGACAACCCGTCGTGGTGCTGCGCCGCCGGCCTGCTGCGCTACGGCCTCCTGGTCGAGCGCAGCCAGCGCCGCGGCCGCGGCCGCCGCCTCAGCGTGCGCGGCCTGATGAGCAACCTGCGCAGCATGTTCGCCGATCTGCTGTGAACGCCTTTTGCTGCCCAGGCCGTGACCACGATGTCCACTTTATGAGAAGGTCCATAGCATGACCGTTGAGGAGACCGAGACATGATCCTGTTCGACGAACCGCGCGAAGACGACGGCCTGCCCATCGCCCTCGAAGAGGTCGGTCACGCGCCGGCGAAGATCAAGGTGATCGGCGTCGGCGGTGGCGGCGGCAACGCGGTCAATCGCATGATCGCGGCCGAGCTGCGCGGCATCGAATTCATCAGCGCCAACACCGATCTGCAGTCGCTGCGCCGCTCGTCGGCGCCGACCAAGCTGCAGCTCGGCACGACGCTCACCCGCGGCCTCGGCGCCGGCGGCGATCCCGAGGTCGGCCGCAAGTCGGCGCTCGAGGACACCGAGCGCATCCTCGAGATCCTCGACGGCGCCGACATGGTGTTCATCACCGCCGGCCTGGGCGGCGGCACCGGCACCGGCTCGGCGCCGATCCTGGCCTCGCTCGCAGCCGAGATCGGCGCGCTGACCGTGGCGGTGGTGACCAAGCCGTTCAGCTTCGAGGGCCGTCGCCGCCAGCAGCTGGCCGAGCGCGGCGTCGACGAGCTGCGCGGCGCGGTCGATACGCTGATCACGATTCCCAACGAGCGCCTGCTGAGCTTCGTCGACCGCGGCACGCCGCTGACCGAGGCGTTCCTGATCGCCGACGACGTCCTGCGCCAGGCGGTGCAGGGCATCTCCGACCTGATCACCGTGCCGGGCGAGATCAACGTCGACTTCGCCGACGTGAAGTCGATCATGACCGGCATGGGCATGGCGCTGATGGGCACCGGCATCGCCAAGGGCGAAAGCCGCGCGCTCGAGGCGGCCCAGCGGGCAATTTCGTCGCCGCTGCTCGAGGAGACGTCGATCGAGGGCGCGCGCGGCGTGCTGCTCAACATCTCGGGTGGTCAGGACCTGACGCTGCACGAGGTCGCCGAGGCCGCGCGCGTGATCGCCGACGCCGTCGATCCGGAGGCCAACATCATCTCCGGCATGGTGATCGACGACGAGATGACCGACGAGATGAAGGTGACGGTGATCGCCACCGGCTTCGACGCCTTCGACGACGACGACGACCGCATGCCGGCGCGCGAGGCGCACGGCTACGCATCGCGACGCGAGATGGAGATACCGGCGCGCCCGGCGCGTCCGCGCGGCCGGTCGCGCGAAACAGCGGCGCAGCGGCCGCGCGCGCACGACGACGTCGAGCCGCCGGCGCCGGTCGAGGACGAGCCGGTGCGCGCGCCCGAGCGTCCGGCGGGCCGCGGTCGCGAGCGCATCATCGAGCGCGTGC
>JBCCOR010000336.1:0-5645 GCA_039025295.1 Acidobacteriota bacterium | reverse complement strand
GGCCGAGCGCGGGCCACAGCCGCGCCGCCGCGCTGCGCAGACGCGACGCGTGCGGGTAGACGAAGATCGTGATCTCGAAGCCGAAGCAGCAGCGGCCGTGCAGGCGGGTGCTGGGCGGATCGGTCCACGCGCGCTGCGCCAGGCGCAGGCCCTGGGGAACGGCCAGGTCGATGCGCGCGGGCGCGTCGTCGCGGCCGAGGAAGACGGCCGGCTCGAAGCGGTAGGCGTCCCACAGCGCTTCGGCGCGCGCGGCGGCGTCTTCCGGCGCGGTCGATGCGTCGTGCGCGCGCAGCGCCCACACCAGATCGGGTCGGCCGCGGTCGACCGCCAGCGCCAGCGGCGCGCGGCCGTCGGCCCCGGGGGCGTCGGGATCGGCGCCGGCCACGAGCAGCAGCAGCGCGTCTTCGAAGACGCGGCGTCCGCTGCGCTGGAGGATGCGGGTGAGCGAGGTCTCGCCGTCGGTGCCGGGTGCGTCGAGATCCTGGACGCCGTCGCCGGCCAGATCGCGCGCGGCGAGCAGCCGCCGGGCGACGGCGCGGTCGCGCTTCGCGATCGCCTCGTCGGCCAGCTCGTCGAGATCGACGCCGTGGTCGATCAGCAGCTGCGCAACCCGCGGCGCGTCGTAGCGGACGGCGTTCTGCGCCATGTGCTTGAGGTTGCCGCAGCGTTCGAGTTCGTCGCCGACCAGGACTCGCAGGCACGCGACGCAGTCTTTGCCGTGCGACGTGCCGCAGAGCTGACGCAGCTCGTGATCGGTCAGCGTGATCGGCGCCACGGCCGCGGCCAGCCGGTCCGCGTCGCCGTCCTGAATCGCGTCGTGGGCGTCGGCCATCGCGCGCTGGCGGATTTGCCAGTCTTCTTCGGCGCCGAGCGCGCCGGTGCACAGCAGGATCGCCAGCAGGTACGCGGCGGCGGCGAGAAGGCTGCGGCGAGGATGAGGCATGTCGACTCGATCGTTGCGTCAGCGCAGGAAGAACGCCAGCTCTTCGAAGAAGATCATCAGGTCGACGTTCTTGGCCTGCGCGCCGTCGGGCAGGCGCAGCGTCACCGGCGCGAAGTTGATCAGCGCGCGGACGCCGGCGTCGACCAGCACCTCCGCGATCGTCTGCGCGGCCTCGGCCGGCACGGTCAGAATGCCGATCGACGCGCCGGTCTCGCGCACCGCGTCGGCGAGCTCGGCGGTGTTGCGCACGCGCAGCGCACCGAGCGACTGGCCGATCTTCGCGGGATCGTCGTCGAAGACGCCGACGATGCGGAAGGCGTCTTCGCCCTGCAGGCCCTGGAAGCAGGCGAGCGCGCTGCCCAGGTTGCCCGCGCCCACTAGCACGGCCGCGTGGCTGCGATTGAGACCGAGCAGGTTCTCGAGCTGCTGGCGCAGCGGCTCGACCTCGTAGCCGACGCCGCGGATGCCGAATTCGCCGAAGCGCGCGAGGTCCTTGCGGATCTGGGTCGCCGAGAGATGGAAGCGCTGGGCGAGCGCCTGCGACGAGATCCGCCGGACGTCCTGCGCCTGGAGCTCGCGCAGGCAGCGCAGATAGACCGACAGGCGGTTGAGGGTCTGGGCGGAGATCTCGCCGACCGCGGGCGTCGACGCGGGCGCGGGCGCGGGCGCGGCGTCGGCGGCGGGCGACGCTGGGTCGCGCGACGGCTCGTCGGGGGCGTGCGCATGGGAGGAAGAAGGCGGCATGGTTGCTCGTACGGGCAGAACACCGTATTGTTCCACGATCGATCTGCTGAATGTGTTTTCTTGCGTCGCGGTCGACGGTCTGGGATCTTCCCAAGCGATCGAACCAACCGGTCGAACCCTGATGGATGCTTCTGCTCGCCCTGCTTCGCTGCCTCAGCCGCGCGCCGACGTGATCGGCGTGATTCCCGCGTACCGCTGTGCCGACACGGTCGGCGCGGTGGTCGCCGGTGTGCGCCGCTTTCTGACCACCGTGATCGTGGTCGACGACGGCAGCGACGACGGCACCGCCGCCGCCGCACGCGCCGCTGGTGCCCGGGTCATCGTGCGCGCGCGCAACGGCGGCAAGGGACGCGCGCTGCGCGAAGGCGTTGCCGCGGCCCTCGCCGACGCGCCCGACGCGGTCGTCCTCCTCGACGCCGACGGTCAGCACGATCCCGCCGATCTGCCGGGATTTCTCGACGCCTGGGACGGCGGTGCGGGCGAGCTGCTGATCGGCCGGCGCTTTCTCGAGGGCGCGGCCGAGGTGCCCACCGCGCGCTACCGCGCCAACACGATCGGCAGCCGCATCATCAGCGCGCTCAGCGGCGCGCCCGCCGTCGACAGCCAGTGCGGCTATCGCCTGCTTGCGGCGCGCCTGCTCGCGCGCATGCCGCTGCGCGCCCGCGGCTACGCGATCGAGTCGGAGATCCTGCTGCGGGCGACCTTCCGCCGCGCGCCGATCGCCAGCGTGCCGATCGCCACGATCTACGACGGCAACGTCAGCCACTTCCGGCCGATTCTCGACACGACGCGCATCGTTCTGGCGTGCTTCTACTACGGCCTGGGCGATCTGCTCGTCGACCGTCCGCTGGGGCGCGGCTGCCGACCCGCCGACGCGCCGGCGCGCCGGGGCGAGCCGCGCTTGGCGCCGACGATCGTCGACCGCGGCCGGTGAGCGAGCAGCCCGCGCGCACGGTCCTGCCGGGCCCGTTCGGCGCGGCGATGGCGGTCGACGTCGAGGAGTGGTACCACACCTGCTGGGTCGCCGACTACGTCGATCCGCGCCGCCGCCCGCCGCTGACCGAGGAGCTCGATGTGCTCCTGCCCGCGCTGCTCGATCGCTTCGCCGCCGCCGAGCGGCGGGCGACGTTCTTCGTGCTCGGCGAGGTTGCGCGCGCGCGCCCGGCGCTGGTGCGTCGCATCGCCGACGCCGGCCACGAGATCGCCTGCCACGGCCACTGGCATCTGCGCGTCGACGCGCGCACGGATGACGACTTCCGCCGCGATCTGGAGGACGCCCGCCGCGCGCTCGAGGACGCCTGGGGCGGTCCCGTCGTCGGCTACCGCGCGCCCGAATGGTCGCTGCGCCGCTGGACCCATCCGCATCTGCGCCGCCTGCCCGAACTGGGCTTCGCCTATGACAGCTCGCTGATGCCGGCGCCCTTCGTCGGCACACGGCGCAATCCGCAGCGTCCGACGCGGCTCGCCTGGCCGGACGCGCAGCTGATCGAGGTGCCGCCGCTGACCTGGGCCGGTCCGCTGCGCCTGCCCGCCGGCGGCTGGACCGGGCGGCTGATGCCTTGGCGCTGGATCGCTGGCGCGGCCCGGCGCGCGCTGACGCGGGGCGATCGCCTGCCGCTCTACACGATTCATCCGTGGGAGCTGGTCGATCGACCGATTCCCGGGCCGCTGCGCGGCGTCGGACGCTGGATGCACGATCTCGGCCGGCGCGGTCATCACCGCGCCTTCGACGCCCTGCTGCGCGCGCTGCCGTGGACCTCGATCCGCGACGCGCTGGACCCGGCGCGCCGCGCCGCGGACGCGGGCGATCGACCGGTCGCCTTTGGTACGATCGCGCCATGACCACGACCGATTCCGCCGCGCACGCCGGCTCGGACGCGCAGCGCAGCGTCATCCGCAGCCAGATCAAGACCCTGCTCATCGAGCGTCTCCATCTCGACGACGTCACGCCCGCTGACATCAACGACGACCAGCCGCTTTTCGGCGACGACGGCCTCGGTCTCGACTCGGTCGATGCGCTCGAGCTGGTCCTGGCGATCGAGCAGGGCTTCGACATCAAGGTTGAAGACGAGGAGGTCGACGCCGAGGTGCTGGGCTCGGTCGACGCGATCGCCTCCTTCGTGCTGGCGCGCCAGGCGGCCGCCTGAGCGATCGCGCCGTGACCTCGCACGCCCGGCTGCCGCCGCCGCTGCCGCACGCCCATCCGTTTCGCCTCATCGACCGGCAGTGCGGCGCGGAGGGCGACGAGGCGCCGCCGCGCGCGATCACCTGCCTGAGCGCGTCGGCGACCCTCGCGCGTCGCGGCGCGGACGGCTTCCCGCCCTATGTCGCCCTCGAGCTGCTGGCGCAGGGCGCGCTGGTGCTGCTGCGCGCCGAGATGGCCGCGGCGGATGACGGGGCCGGCGAGGGTCCGCTCGACGACGGCGCCGCGCGTCCGCCCGCGCTCGCCGGCTTCGATCGCGTCCAGCTCGCCGACGCCCTGGCGCACACCCCGCTGCGGCCCGGCGACCGGCTGGTCGTGTCGCTGCGCGGCGCGGTCCGCCGCCTGGGTCCGCTGCGGCGGGTGCACGCGGTGCTGCAGCGCGCCGATGCCGACGACGTGCTGATCGAGGGCCATCTGCTGCTCGCCTAGTCGCGCCGGCCGCGCCTGGCTCACCCCGTCTGGCTCACCAGCTTGTTCGCAACCTCGTCTGCCGATTCACCACGACGACCTGATCACGGAGCCTTCCCAACCATGAGCGACGCGTCCGCGCCTTCGACCGACGGCGGCGATCTGCCGATCGTGCTCTTCGTCTGCACCCACAACTCCGCCCGCTCGCAGATGGCCGAGGGCCTGCTGCGCGCTCGCTTCGGCGATCGCTATCGTGCGCGCAGCGCCGGCACCGCGCCGTCGCGCGTGCATCCGCTGGCGATCCGCGCTATGGCCGAGCTCGACATCGCGCTCGACGGCCACAGCTCGAAGACCGTCGACGCGGCGACCGCCGACGCGCAGCCCGACATCGTGGTGACGGTCTGCGACCACGCGCGCGACGCCTGCCCCTACGTACCGGCGCGGCGCGAGAACCTGCATCAGGCGTTTCCCGATCCGTCGGCCGCCGAGGGCGACGAGGCCGCGCGCCTCGACGCCTTCCGCAGCGCGCGCGATGCGATCGGGCGCTGGCTCGACGGCCGGTTCGGATCCGCCGCGCCCGCCGGGGCGTGAGCCTCGACGAGGCGATCGGCGCCTTCGGCGTCGCGCTGCTGCTCGCCGCGTTTGCGCTCAACCTGACCGGCCGGCTCGACCGCGCCGATCGTCGCTACGCCGCGCTCAACGCGCTCGGCGCGGGCATCGCGGCCTACGCGTCGTGGCGAATCGACTATCTGCCGTTCGTCGTGCTCGAAGGCACGTGGTGCGCGGCGTCGCTGGTTGCGCTCGTGCGTCCGCCGGCGGGCGGGCGTGCCCGGCCGCCGGCGGATCCGCTTCCGCGCGCTTAGCCTGCCGCAGCTTCCGCGCGCTTAGCCTGCCGCAGCTTCCGCGCGCTTCGTCTGCCGCAGCTGCCGCGCTTAGCCTGCCGTCGTCGCCGTGGCTTCGACCGACACCTCGGCCGCAACCGCGTCGGGATCGCGCAGGACGGCTTCGATCTGATCGAGGCCCCAGTCGAGGTCCTCGCGCGTGATCATCAGCGGCGGCGCCATGCGGATCGTGTGGGTGTGGGTTTCCTTGCACAGCACGCCGCGCCGCTGCAGCGCCTCGCAGTAGCGCCGCGCGCCGCCGGCCTCGGGATGCAGCTCGATGCCGATCCACAGGCCGCGTCCGCGCAGCTCCTTGATGTGCGGCGTGTCGATCGCGCGCAGGCGCTGCATGACGTGTTCGCCGAGCGTGGCCGAGTTCTCGATCATGCCTTCCTCGACCAGCACCCGCAGCGCGGTCTGCGCGACGGCGGCGGCGACCGGGTTGCCGCCGTAGGTCGAGCCGTGG
>JBCCOR010000335.1:0-5664 GCA_039025295.1 Acidobacteriota bacterium | reverse complement strand
GCCGACGGTCGACGCGCGGGACCGCATCGGATCCATCCCGGTCGTGCAACGCGTCGCCCGTCGCGTCGCGCGACGGCGACGCGGGCGGATCTGCGTCGGGTGCATCCGCGGTAGCCACGTGTCGTGTCTATCACAGCCGCCGCGGGCTCGCGGTCGCGATCGCGTGTCCGCTGCCGTACCGGATTCGGGATCTGTGGAAAACTCGCCCGCGAGACGCCCTCACCGTCGCTGGCCCACATCGGTTCAAGCCATGATTTCGAGAAAAATCGCTTTGAAAGAGCCTTTCTCTTGTTTCACGTTTCACGTGAATCGCACACAGCCGTATCCATCCAAGCGAAAATACGCTGGGTTTTCCGCATCGTTTTCCACAGTCTTTTCCGCAGGTGGATGCGCATGTTTTCCACAGGCCTGTACGGCCGTGTCGAATCATGAACGCCTGGATTTGCGGGGGATTTCTTGACCTCGACGCCGCTGTACAAGACGATGTTCAGATGCACGATGACTCACCCCCCTCCGCCCCGCAGCCCGCACCATCTCTCGATCCGCTCGCGACGCTGCTCGCTGCGACGCCGTCGTTGACGTCGACCGATGAGGAGACCCGCCTCCGCACCCAGCTGCTCATCGCCCAGACCGAGCAGCATCGTCACGGCCGCGGGCTGGCGATCCTGCTCGGCGGCGACGATCGGCGCGAGGTCAACGCGGTGCTCAACCATCTGCATGCGCGTCTCGATCCGCGTCATCTGTCGGCCGCGGCCTTCGGACCGCGCACCGACGTCGAGCGCGCGCGGCCGCCCTTCTGGCGCTACTGGCAGGCGCTGCCGGCGCGCGGCCGCATCGCCGTGCTCGCCGGCGGCTGGACCCGCCACGCCATTCTGCTGCGGCTGCGCGGGCGCTTCGACGACCGCGACCTCGACCGCCGCCTGGCCCACATCCGCCGCTTCGAGCGCATGCTCCAGGCCGACGGCGTGGCGCTGCTGAAGCTGTGGCTGTCTCTTCCGGAGGATCTGCGGCGGTCGCGCCTGCGCGAAGACGACGACGATGCGTACCATCCGTGGTACACCGGGCGCGACGAGCGCAAGGGCTACGCATCGCGCCCCGGGCGGCGCATCATCGCCCAGGTCCTCGAGGGCACAACCGCCTCGGCGAGCTGGCACGACGTCGCGGCCGCCGACGCCGACGCGCGCGATCGCGCGGTGCTCGAGCACGTGCTGCGCGCGCTGCGCACGGCGTCGCACGCCTCGACGCTGGTGCCGCCGCCCGCGGTCGAGCGCCGCGCCGGGGGCGCCCATCGCATCCCGATCCCCGATCGCCTCGGCGCGGTCGACCTCCATCAGGCGCTCGACAAAGCGACCTACCGCGAACGGCTCGACGCGCTGCAGCAGCGCCTTGGTCAGCTCAGCGCGCGCTGCGCCCAGCGCGGCGTGCCGGTGGTGGCGGCCTTCGAGGGCTGGGACGCCGCCGGCAAGGGCGGCGCGATCCGGCGCGTGACCGGTGCGATGGACGCCGTGCACTACCGCGTCCACCGCATCGCCGCGCCCACCGACGAAGAGCGCGATCATCCGTATCTCTGGCGCTTCTGGCGCCGTCTGCCGCGCGACGGCCGCTGGGCGATCTTCGACCGCAGCTGGTACGGCCGCGTGCTGGTCGAGCGCGTCGAGGGTTTCGCCGAGCCGGCCGATTGGCAGCGGGCCTACGCCGAGATCAACGACTTCGAGGCCCAGCTCGTCGACCACGGCGCGGTGGTGGCGAAATTCTGGCTGCACATCGATCCCGACGAGCAGATGCGCCGCTTCGAAGCGCGCGCGCGCCTGCCCTACAAGCGCTACAAGCTGACCGACGAGGACATCCGCAACCGCGATCGCTGGCGCGACTACGCCGACGCGGCCAACGCGATGTTCGCCCACACCGACCGCCCCGACGCGCCGTGGACGGTGGTCGCCGCCAACGACAAGCGCCTGGCCCGCGTCACCGTTCTCGAAGCGCTGTGCGCGGCGATCGAGCAGCGGCTCGCCGACGACGCGGTCCGCGCGAAGGCCGACGCGCCGGACCCGGCCGACGCCACGAAGCGCGACAAGAAAGGGCGCAAGGACGGCGACAAGAAAGGCGCCAAGAAGAAGGGCAAGAAGAAAAAGAAGGGCTGACGCGACGTCAGGCGCGATCGATCGGGAAGGTCAGCACCGCGTCGATCGACGTCGCGCCGTGGCGCACCATGAGCAGGCGATCGACGCCCAGGGCGACGCCGGCGCAGACGGGCAGGCCGGCGTCGAGGGCGGCGAGCAGCGCGTCGTCGACCGGCCGTCCGGTGCGCGCCGCGTCGGCGGCGAAGCGCCGGCGCTGCTCGTCGGCGTCGATCAGCTCGTCGTAGCCGTTGGCGAGCTCGACGCCGTCGGCGTAGAGCTCGAAGCGCGACGCGATCCGCACGCCGTCGCCGCGGTCGCGCAGGCGGGCCAACGCCTCTTCGTCGGCCGGGAAGCCCTCGACCAGCCACGCCTGCGCCGCGCCGTCGGCGTCACGACCGAGCCGCGGCTCGACCCGGTCGGCCCACAGCAGCTGCCGCCACGTCGCGCGCAGGGCGGGATCGTCGTCGTCGACCGCGTCGAGCCCGACGGCGTCGACGCCGTGCGTTCGCGCCGCGTCGGCGAGCGCGGCGGTCGAGGCGACGTGCGGATCGAGACCGACCGCGTCGGCGAACGCGCGCCCGTAGTCGACGCGCCGGGCGGGGCCGAGGCCGAGCGTCTCCTGCGCGAGCGCGTCGACCTCGTCCATCAGCGCGCGGTGGTTCCAGCCGGGCCGGTACCACTCGAGCATCGTGAATTCGGGATTGTGCAGCGCGCCCGCCTCGCCGTCGCGAAAGGCGCGGCCGATCTGGTAGATCGGCCCGCTGCCGGCGGCGAGCAGGCGCTTCATGTGCGCCTCGGGCGAGGTCTGCAGATAGAGCGGCAGCGGCTGCCCGTCGGCTGCGCGCGGTGCGCGCGGCGCGTCGAGCTGAACGACCGGATTGTGCAGCTGCGGATCGGCGGTCACCGCGCGCGAGAGACAGGGCGTCTCGACCTCGAGCACGCCGCGCTGAGCGAAGAACATCCGCAGCTGCGCGAGGAGCGCGGCGCGCGCACGCAGCATGCGCGGCGACGCGGTCGGCCGCCAGCGCGCGGCGCTGCCGCTGCTGTCGCCGTCGCGGATGGGCGCTAGTCCTTGGCGCGCGAGACGTACTCGCCGGTGCGCGTGTCGATCTTGAGCACCTCGCCCTCGTTGATGAAGAGCGGCACGCGCACGACGGCGCCGGTCTCCATCGTCGCCGGCTTGTTGCCGCCGCTCGAGGTGTCGCCGCGCAGGCCCGGATCGGTCTGGGTCACGGTGAGGGTGACGAAGTTCGGCGGCGTGACGGCGATCGGGTTGCCGTTCCACAGCGTCACGTCGCACATGTCCTCTTCCTTCAGCCACTGCGACGTATCGCCGACGACCTTCTGGCCGGCCATGTGCTGCTCGTAGGTGTCGGGCACCATGAAGTGAAAGAACTCGCCGTCGGTGTAGAGGTACTGCATCGACGTCTCCATGACGTCGGCCCCTTCGATCGACTCACCCGACTTGAAGGTCTTCTCGAGCACGCGGCCGTTGAGCAAATTGCGCAGCTTGACGCGGTTGAACGCCTGGCCCTTGCCGGGCTTGACGAATTGATTCTCGATGATGCTGCACGGATCGCCGTCGAGCATCACCTTGAGGCCGGAGCGAAATTGATTGGTGCTGTAGGTCGCCATGAAATCACCTTGCGAGGGCGCCTGAGACGCGGGGCGGCGAGAGCGCGCGGGCCGCGATCGAATCGGACGCTGGACGAACGTTGAGCTGGCGCGGCGGCGCGCCGGAGGGGGGCTTGATGGGCGCTGCCCGAGCCGGGTAACGTGCGCCGATGATAGCGCGAAGCCGCTCCGCGGCCCAACCTGTGCCGGCCTGGCAGCGCGCGCTGGCCGACGACGCGCTGCGCGACGTCGGCGCGCTGCTCGCGCGCCTCGGGCTGACCGCCGCACAGGTCGACGCGCAGACCGATCCGGCGCGTCTGCGCGCGTTCCCGCTGCGCGTGCCGCGCGCCTTCGTCGACCGCATGCGCCCGGGCGATCCCGACGATCCGCTGCTGCGCCAGGTGCTGCCGCGCGCGATCGAAGACGCCGCGGTCGACGGCTACGGCTCCGATCCGCTGGCCGAGGCGCCGATGAGTCCGCGTCCGGGCGTGATCCACAAGTATCGCGGCCGAGCGCTGCTGGTTTTGACCGGCGCCTGCGCGGTGCACTGCCGCTACTGCTTTCGGCGTCATTTCCCGTATGGCGACCACGCCCTGAGCGACGACGCCTGGCGCGGCGTGGTCGACCAGCTGCGCGCCACGCCCTCGCTCGACGAGGTGATTTGGTCGGGCGGCGATCCGCTCAGCCTGCGCGACGTCCGGCTGGCGCGCTACGCCGACGACCTGGCCGCGATCCCGCATCTGCGCCGCCTGCGCGTGCACACGCGCCTGCCGATCGTTGAGCCGTCGCGGATCGACGACGCGCTCCTCGCCTGGCTGACCGGCACGCGCCTGGCGCCGGTGATGGTGCTGCACGCCAACCACGCCCGCGAGCTCGACGACGCGGTCGCTGCCGCGTGCGCGCGGCTGCGCGCGGCGGGCGTCGTGCTGCTCAATCAGTCGGTCCTGCTGCGCGGCGTCAACGACGACGTCGAGGCGCTGGCGGCGCTCAGTCTGCGACTGTTTGAGATCGGGGTGATGCCGTATTACCTGCACGTCCTCGACCGCGTGGCTGGTGCGGCGCATTTCGCGCTCGCGGGTCCGTCGGGGACGGCGGCCGATGAGGATGCGATCGCGGAGGATCTCGCCGGGCGGCTTGCGGCGCGGCTGCCGGGGTATCTCGTGCCGCGGCTGGTGCGCGAGGTGCCGGATCGGCCGGCGAAGACGCTGCTGCGTCCGCGGCTGCCGTGATCGAGGGCGGGCAACCTCAGAACATCTGAGCAACCGTCCTGCGAACACGCGTAAGGCATCCGCAGGCGGTTGCGGTGCGGGGTGGGGGCAGGCTGCCGAGAGGCAGGCCGTGGAATGTAGGGCCCGGGCATTCATGCCCGGGCAACCGTGCAGCGGGCCTCACACTTTGAGCAGCATCTCCACGGACGGCACCTCGAACAGTCGCTCCGCCAGTTGATCAAGGGTATCCGGATCGTCGATCGCGTCGAGGTGCGCACGCGCGGTGGCGTCCATCGCGCCGAAACGCTGCTCGATCATACGAATCAGCATGGCGCGACGTCCCTCTTGGATACCTTCCTGGACGCCAAGCTGTCGCCCCTCTTGGACACCGAGCTGGCGACCTTCCTGGACGCCCAGCTGATGGCCTTCCTGGACGCCCAGCTGATGGCCTGCTTGATGGCCAGCCTGCTGGCCTTCCTCGAAGACTTGCTCATACGTGCGTGGAATCATGTTGCGGATCTCCTCGGGCTGTTGCTCGATCTGTTCAGCGTATCGCTCGGCTTCTGCGCCGCGCAACGCCGGGTAGCTGTCGACGGTTTGGGTGAGTAGGTAACGCTGCTTGGTGGTCAGCGATTGGGTGGGAGTGGCGGCGATGCGGCGCAGGGCGGCGAGCTTCTGCGCGACGCGATCGCCGGCGTTGCGGCGCATCAGGGGCGAGAGCG
>JBCCOR010000334.1:0-5699 GCA_039025295.1 Acidobacteriota bacterium | reverse complement strand
TCCGCGACTTCACCGACGTGCGCGACATGGTGCGCGCCTACTGGCTGGCGGTGACCAAGGCCAAGCCGGGCGAGGTCTACAACATCGCCACCGGCGACGGCATCACGATCCGCGAGCTGCTCGATCGCCTGATCGCCCTGGCCGAGGTCGAGGTCACGATCGAGACCGATCCGGACCGCCTGCGGCCGTCGGACGTCGAGATCCTGATCGGCGACGCCAGCAAATTCCGCGCGGATACCGGCTGGGCGCCGGAGGTGCCGTTCGACAAGACGCTCAAGGACACCTTCGACTACTGGCTGGAGCAGGTGCGCGACTGACCGGAACCATGCGCGTTCTGATCACCGGCATCACCGGCTTTCTCGGGCGGCATCTGGCGCGGCATTTGGTCGCGCGCGGCCACGACGTGCGCGGCTTCGCGTCGTCGCCGCCCGACGACGACGCGCTGCCGCCGCAGGTGCGCACGCGCGTCGCCGACCTGACCGACATCGACGACGTGGTGGCGGCGGTCGCCTGGGCGGCGCCGCAGCGCATCGTGCACCTGGGCGCGCTCAGCCACGTCGGCACCTCATGGCGCCGGCCGGGCGACTACCTGCGGGTCAACGTCGCCGGCACGCACAATCTGCTGCGCGCGGTCGAGGCCTGGTCGGGGCCGCCGGTGCGGCTGCTCTTCGCCTCGAGCGCCGAGGTCTACGGCCAGGTGCCGCCCGACGCGCAGCCGATCGCCGAGGATCGTCCGGTCGATCCGCGCTCGCCCTACGCGATGACCAAGGCCAGCGGTGAGCTGGTCGCGCGCACCGCGGGCGCGGTGATCGTCCGCCTGTTCAACGTCGTCGGCCCGGGTCAGGCGACGACCTTCGCCCTGCCCAGCTTCGCCCACCAGCTGGCGACGATCGCCCTCGGCGAGAACGACGACGCCGTCCTGCGGGTGGGCGATCTCTCGCCCCGGCGCGACGTCACGCCGGTCGGCGACGCGGTCGAGGGGCTGCGCCTGGCGCTCGAGCGCGGCGAGGGCGGTACGGTTTACAATCTCGCCAGCGGACGCGCCCACAGCATCCGCGATCTGCTCGACGCGCTGATCGCACGCAGCGGCGTCGCGGCGACGATCGAGGTCGATCCCGAACGGGTCCGACCGGTCGACATTCCGCAGCTGTGCGGCGACGCCGGTCGGCTGCGCGCGCTCGGCTGGTCGCCGCGCGCCGACGGCCTCGACGCCGTGCTCGATGCGCTCTACGACGAGGCCCGCGAACGGGTCGTCCGCGGCGACGACGGCCGCAGTCAACCCGCTTCCTCCGACGAACGAGGCGACGCATGAAGATCCTGATCACCGGCGGCACCGGCTTTCTCGGCCGCCGCCTCGTCCAGGCGCTGGCCTACCGCCACGACGTCACGCTGCTCGCGCGGCCGTCGTCGAACCGCCGCGGCTTTCCCAAGACCGTCGCCTT
Source organism: Acidobacteriota bacterium (assembly GCA_039025295.1). Lineage (GTDB taxonomy): Bacteria > Acidobacteriota > Thermoanaerobaculia > Multivoradales > J023 > JBCCOR01. The sequence continues at coordinate 4,257 of JBCCOR010000334.1, read as the reverse complement.
CGCCACCGGCGACGTCACCGACCGAGCGAGCCTCGAAGCGGCGATGCAGGGCCACGACCACGTGGTGCACGCCGCCGCGCTGGTCAAGCTGATGGCGCCGGCGGCGCAGTTCGACGCGATCAACGTCGGCGGCCTCGAGAACGTGCTCGCCGCCGCCCGCGCGGTGTCGGGCATCCAGCGCGTGGTCTACGTGTCGTCGTTCATGGCCTTCGGCCCGAGCGACGCGCAGCCGAACCGCGTCCACACCGAGCAATCGCCGGTCGACGACCGCCGCTGGATCAACCACTACGAACGCACCAAGACCCTCGCCGACCGCGTGGCGCGCCGCGCGATCGACGAGGGCGCGCCGCTCAACGTCGTCTACCCGGGCGTGATCTACGGCCCGGGTGTGCTGACCGAGGGCAACATCATCGTCCGCCATCTGCTCGACCTGGCCCGCGGCAAGGTGCCAGCGCTGATGGGCGATCACAGCCGTCAGTGGAACTACGTCTTCGTCGAAAACGTCGTCGAAGGCATCGTCGAGGTGCTGCAGCACGCGCCGCGCGGCGAGCGCTACATCCTCGGCGGCGACAACGTCACGCTCGAGACCTTCTACCGCACGGCCGCGCGCATCACCGGCGTGCGGGTGCCGTCGCTGCATCTGCCGCGCCCCGTGGCCCGCTTCACCGGCCTGCTGATGAAGGGCGCGGCGCGCCTCACCCGCTCGACGCCAACCCTGACGCCCGACATCGTCGAGGTCTATCACCGCGACTGGGGACTCGATTCATCGACCGCCGAGCGCGATCTCGGCTACCGCTGGCGCACGCTCGACGAGGGCCTGACCCAGACCCTGCGCTGGCTGCGCGACAGCGGCACCTGGCCGGCCGATGCCTAGCCAGGCGATGCCCGCGCAGCCGCGCCTGACCGGCGGCGAGGTGCTGCGCAAGCTCGTCCACATGGGCGTCGGCCTGATCGCGCTCGTGATGCCGTTTCTCGGCGCGGCCTGGTCGGCGCTGTGCGCGCTGACGGCGGTCCTGGGCAACCTCTTCGTGCTGCCCCACATCGGCGGACGCCGGCTGTGGCGCGAACACGAGTCGGCGCGCGGCGCGTCGCAGGGCATCGTGCTCTATCCGCTCGCCGTCCTGCTGCTGATCCTCGCCTTCTGGCCGCGGCTCGAGATCGCCGCTGGCGTCTGGGGCATCCTCGCCTTTGGCGACGGCATGGCCTCGCTCGTCGGCATGGGCCTCGGCGGCCCGCGCCTCGGCTGGAATCCGCGCAAGACCTGGTCGGGCTTCGCGGCCTACGTCCTCTTCGGCGGCCTCGGCTGCTGGGGACTCGTCGGCTGGATGCGCCTGCACGCCGGCGAGGGCAGCGAGTTCGGGGCGATCGCCTGGGGCTTCCTGGCGATCGCGTCGTTCGCCACCGCGCTCCTCGCCGGCTTCGTCGAATCGCTCGATCTCGGCCTCGACGACAACATCCGCGTGCCGCTGATCGCCGGCCTGACCCTGCTCGGCCTGCTGCAGTCGCAGGCCTACTGGGCGAGCGTCGACCTCGGGCCGCTGCTGCACGCAGCGCTGATCGGCGGCGCGGTCAACCTGGTGCTGGCCGGGGCCGGCTACGCCGCGCGCAGCGTCAACCGCTCGGGCTTCGTCGCCGGCTGGCTGATCGGCACGACGATCTTCACCTTCCTCGGCTGGTCGGGCTATCTGGTGCTGCTCGCCTTCTTCGTCGGCGGCACGGCCGCCACCAAGCTCGGCTACCAGCGCAAGGCCAAGGCCAAGCTCGCCCAGGAGGGCGGCGGACGCCGCGGCGCCAAGCACGCCCTCGCCAACACGCTGGCGCCGGCGATCGCCGCGGTCTTCGCCGCCACCGCGGCGAGCCCGCTGCTCGACGTCGGCCTGCTCTACCGCCTGGGCTTCGTCGCCGCCTTCGCCACCGCGCTCGGCGACACCCTCGGCTCGGAGATCGGCCAGCTCTACGGCCGGCGCACCTTCCTGATCACCACCCTCAAGCCGGTACCGCGCGGCACCGAGGGCGCGGTCAGCCTCGAAGGCACCCTCGCCGGCCTCGCCGGCTCCCTGGCCGTCGCCGCGCTCGGCGCCGCGCTCGGGCTCTACGGCGCGATGGGCGTGGCGATCGTCACCGTCGCGGCCTTTCTCGGCACGACCCTCGAAAGCCTGATCGGCGCCACGCTCGAGGCGCGCGGCTGGCTCGACAACGAGGCGGTCAACTTCCTCAACACCCTCACCGGCGCCCTCCTCGCCGCCGGCCTCGGCGCGCTGCTCCTGCCCGGCGGCTGACCCGACCGCGCTGCCCATCGCGGCGCCCGGCGCCCGGCACGCGCCGTGCGCACGATCGGCACCGTTCTTGCTGCAGACTGTAGCGAACAACATACCGATCCCGCCCGAATCCAGGGATCTTCCTTTTTTTGCCCATCGTGCGTTCAGGGAAAATAGCCCTGAATCCCACCTGGGCGCGCTGCGTGCGCAGCACTGCCGCCGCCACCGGTCTGAGGCGCGGTCGGAAAGGAGACCATCATGACCGACGCCGTCAACCCGCAAGACGTCTCACGTGCCGTTTCCGAGGCCTACAGCGAGGGCCTGCAGCAGGGCGAGGACTACGAACCGAGTTCGCGCCGCGTATCGGAAGGCATCCAAAAGCATCTGCACGAGAACTTCGAGAACCTTGCCGAGCAGGCCGAATCACACAACGCCGCCACCGGCACCACCGACACCTTCGACAAGAGCAACTTCGACAAGGCGCAGGCATTCCGCACGATCGCGCGCCTGACCGACGGCAAGATTCAGGGCGCCAGCGAGGAAGCCGGCACGCTCAACCGCGACGAGCTGGTCGCGCTCTACGAGGCGGCCGAAGACGGCGAGCAGTTCATCGAGATGATGCTGGCCACCGACTCGTTCGCCGGCCTGAGCGGCATGAACCTCGGCATGACCGGCACGGGCCGCAATCTCAAGCGCAACGAGAACGTCGAGAGCCCGCTCTTCAAGGCGACCGAGAAGTACTTCGAGAACAACAAGTACGACAACCGCGGCGCGCGCGGCGGCGGACAGTTCCACGACCACCACTTCCGCAAGGGCGAGGTCGGTATCGAGGTCGACACCCAGGGCAAGGACAAGCACGAACTCTTCCAGGAGTTCCTGGAGATCGTCGATCCGGGCGCAACCACCGGCGAACTCTTCCAGGTCGGCAATGTCCAGGGCGCCGACGTCCAGGGCACGATCGGCAACGACGCGGTCGCGATGGGCGGGGCGGTGGTCGAGAGCCACGTCGACACCGGCCTGGGCGACGATCTCGTCGTCGCCGAGGAAGTGGCGCTGGTCGACAGCCAGGTCCAAACCAGCGACGGTGACGACCGCGTGGCGCTGCAGGGCGGCGCGCAGAACGCGGTGGTCGACGGCGGCGACGGCAACGACGACGTCCGCTTCCAGGGCGTCGCGCTCGACAGCACCTTCGCCCTCGGCGGCGACGGCGACAAGGCGCTGCTCGCCGGTCAGTTCGTCAACACGACGATCTACGGCGACCGCACCTTCGAGGACAGTGAGGAAGGCTACGAGGCCGGCGACGGCAGCGACGAGATCACCTTCGCCGGCGCGGCGCGCAATCTGCAGACCTTCGCGGGCGGCGGCGACGACCAGATCGCCATCGAGGGCCACATCGAGGACAGCGTCTTCGACGGCGGCGACGGCGACGACCGCATGCTCTTCCGCGGCCACTACGCGAACAGCCGCGTCGAGCTCGGCCGCGGCAACGACACCGCCCTGATCGGCGACGACTTCACCGGCGATCTGACGATCCACGATCCCAAGCGCGGACGGGTCGACTGGAAGGGCAAGAACCTCAAGGATCAGGACGGTCTGCTGCTGCAGGGCGATTGGACCCGCATCGACGAACGCACCTTCGGCCGCCTCGACGAGACCGGCGAGATCGTCGGCCGCGTGCATCTCGACGGCGACGTCGACGACCTCGAGTTCATCGGCACCGACGGCGGCGAGGTCTTCCAGGCGCATCAGCCCAAGCAGGACGATCCACCGTTCCTGGTCAGCGCCCTGCGCATCGCCGGACCGGTGCTGACCGTCGCCAGCATCGCCTTCCCGGCCGCCGCGCCCCTGGCGATCGCCGCCAAGGCCGCAACCGCGGTCAACGCCGTGGTCAGCGGCGATCGCCAGGGGCGCGGCGGCCGGGAAGGCGATGCTGGCGACGGTCAGCACCGGTCCGGCGATGCGCAGGGCGCTGACCAGGAACGGTGGATCGTCCTGCTTG
>JBCCOR010000333.1:0-5704 GCA_039025295.1 Acidobacteriota bacterium | reverse complement strand
GCGGTCGATCGGATGCGGCGTGCCGGCCATGGCGCAGGCGCCGAGCGGCGAGCGATCAACCCGACGGCGCGCGTCGGCGATGCGCTCGCGATCGCGCGCCAGGGGCCAGGCGTGCGCCAGCAGCTGATGGCCGAGCAGGATCGGCTGGCCGCGCTGCAAATGCGTGTAGCCCGGCATCAGCGCGCGGCCGTCGCGCTCGACGCGTTCGAGCAAGGTGGCGATCAGCGCGCCGAGTCCGGCGTCGAGCGCGTCGAGGCGGCGGCGCAGATAGAGGCGCAGATCGGTCGCCACCTGATCGTTGCGCGAGCGCGCCGTGTGCAGCTTCTTGGCGACATCGCCGCAGGTCTCGATCAGCCGCGCCTCGACCGCCATGTGGATGTCTTCCTGCTCGTCGGTCGGCGCCCAGCGGCCGGCGTCGAGATCGGCGCGCACCGCTTCGAGCCCGTCGACCAGCGCGCGCGCCTCGCCGGCGGTCACGAGGCCGACCTCGCCGAGCATCGTGGCGTGTGCGATCGAGCCGTCGATGTCCTCGTGGACCATGCGCCGATCGACGTCGAGCGACGACGCGAACGCCTGCATGTCGGCCGCCGCCTCGCCCGCGAAGCGACCGCGCAGAAGGCTCATTCGCCCTCCGAAATGCGCTTGCCGCCGAGCGTGCGCAGGCGCAGCGCGCGCAGCTTGATGAAGCCGGTGGCGTCGCCCTGCTCGTAGACCTCGTCGGCCTCGAAGGTCGCCATGCGCTCGTCGTAGAGCGTGTCGGTCACCGATCGACGGCCGTCGATCGTCGCGCTGCCCGTGTAGAGCTTGATCCGCGCCTCGCCGTTGACCGGCTTCTGCACCGAGTCCATGAATGACTGCAGCGCCTCGCGCTCAGGGCTGAACCACAGGCCGTTGTAGACCATCTCGGCGTAGCGCGGCATCAGCTCGTCGCGCAGATGCTGGACCTCGCGGTCGAGCGTGATCGACTCGACCGCGCGATGCGCGTGCAGCAGCAGCGTGAAGCCCGGCGTCTCGTAGACACCGCGGCTCTTCATCCCCAGGAAGCGGTTCTCGACGATGTCGACCCGGCCGACGCCGTGGCGGCCGGCGAGTTCGTTGGCGCGGGTCAGCAGCGCGACCGGCGACAGCACCTCGTCGTCGATCGCCACCGGCGTGCCCTGCTCGAAGCGCACCGTCACCCACGCGGGCTGATCGGGCGCGTCCTCCGGGTTGGTGGTCATGCGGAACATGTCGTTCGGCGCCGACGCCCACGGATACTCGAGCACGCCGCCCTCGTAGGAGATGTGCATCAGGTTGGCGTCCATCGAGTATTCGGGCTTGGGCGCCGCGGCCAGGTTGATGTTCTTCTCCCGGGCGTAGGCGAGCAGATCGGAGCGGCCCTTCAGGTCCCACTCGCGCCACGGCGCGATGATCCGCAGCTCGGGCTTGAGCGCGTAGGCGGCGAGTTCGAAGCGGATCTGATCGTTGCCTTTGCCGGTCGCGCCGTGGGCGATCGCCTCAGCGCCGAAGCGGCGCGCGGTGCGCACCAGGCCGCGCGCCAGCACCGGACGCGCCAGCGCCGTCCCCATCAGGTAGTACCACTCGTAGACCGCGTTGGCGCGCAGCGCCGGGAACACGCACTCGCGCACGAACACCTCGCGCAGATCGTCGACGACGACCTCGTCGGCGCCGGTGTCGACGGCGGCCTGGCGCGCGCTCTCGACCTCGTCGTCGCCCTGGCCGACGTTGCCGGTGTAGGCGATCACCTCGGCGTCGTAGGTGTCGCGGATCCAGTGCAGGATCACGGAGGTATCGAGGCCGCCGGAGTAGGCGAGAACAACTTTCATGACGGAATCTCCCGGGCGTGGGGCGTAGGGCGCGCTGGCGGATCAGCGTGCGCGGATCGGCGTGGGCGCAGCGCGCGCCGATGGACGGCGCTGTGCGACGCATCGCGGCGCGGCGGGCGCGCGGTAGGAATGCCGCGCGGCGAGCGCGGTCAGCATGCCGCATGGCGGCGCGGCGGAGCTTATCGCGTCCGCGCAGATCGTGGCCAATTCGTCCGCGGCGCTGGCGGCATCCCGGCGGGCGCTGGCGGCATCCCGGTTCGCACCGGCGGCGGACGATCCGCGGGACCGCGCGTGAACGCAGACGTCATCTGGTACGTAACGGACAAATGATCGACTTGATGGATCTCTTTGGTACCGCACTCCTCGGTACCGCGTCCGTGCATCGTCCACGCCTTCGCCATGCTCGTCACCTTGAACACATCACCTTCCCCATCGCCGTTTCGTGCGCGCCTGTCGGATCTCCAGCGACGCTATGCTGCGCGCCTGCCCGAGCACGTCCGCAGCATCGAAACGCTGGTGGACCGCTGGTGCGAAAATCGTCACGAGGATGATTGGCATGCGCTCGACCGCTGCGTGCACAACCTGATCGGCACCGGCGGCACGTACGGACTCGACGAGGTGAGCGGCGTGGCCCGTCTGGTGGCGCGCGATCTGTACGCGCTGCGCAGCCATCTCACGCCGTGCGCCCAGATGCTCGACCCGAGCCTGGCCGAGCTGCGCCGCGTGGTGGCGCACACCGCCGCCCGCTTCTGACGCGGCGGATCGGCCGCCGCGGCGGCGACAGCGCCCTCCAAGACAGCGACCCCAAGACAACAGCCCCACACCGCTGCGCCCGCGCGGCCCGAAGGCTGGCGCGGGCGCGCACGGCAAGGCGGCGCGTAGTGCGCGATCCGCCGAACGGGGATGCGACCTAGCCGGTAGGTAGGAAGCTGTAGCCGGTGCCGCGCTGGGTGATGAGGTAGCGGGGCGTGCTCGGCTTCGGCTCGATTTTCTGCCGCAGGCGGTGGATGTGCACGCGCAGCGTGTCTTCGAAGACCTCGTCGAGCGGCCACACGCGGCGCAGCAGATAGTCGGTCGTTACCGTCCGCCGCGACGACCGGATCAAAATGTGCAGCAGCTTGGTTTCGGTCGGTGTGAGCGAGACGGTCTTGCCGTCGATCACTGCCTTCTGCTTCGCGAAGTCGACCGACAGATGCTTGTCGATCTCCGTCACCGGCCCCATCGCGTAAGCAAAATCACCGATGCGCCGCATCACCCGCTTGACCCGCGCGACCAGCTCTTTCGGCTTGAACGGCTTGGTCATGTAGTCCTCGGCGATCTCCTCGATCGTCTGGACCACCGTCTCTTCCTCGTCGATCGCAGTCAGCATGATCACCGGTAGATCGCTGTAGCGCTGTATCTCGCGGCAGAGATCGAGGCCGCTGACCTCCGGCATCATGATGTCGACCACGGCCAGGTGCGGCAGGCCGTTGACCTGGATCCAATCGAGCGCCTGCTTGGCGGACTCGGCGGTGATGACCTCGAATCCTTCGATCTCCAGGCTGTAGCGCACCACCTGCAAAATATCGCGATCGTCATCGACGGCAAGGATGCGCTGGGCGCCTCCTGCCTGCTGCAGCGTACCCGGACGATTCATAACCTCCTCCGACGGCGCGCGGTGGCGCCGAGTTCAGGTGACCTTGCGGTGCGCAGATCGCACCAGCGTGCCGCATCGACGAGGGCGATTCGCGATGCGCGGCGCAGCGGTCGTGTCAACACAGATATGCAGTATACTGAATCTCCGATTACGGCTTTGATCTCGTTTTGAGCTGCTTTCCGTCCGACCACGAGACCCCGACTGCATGAGCGACGACCGACTCGAGCGCATTTTGCTCATCGAGGATGATCACGATATTCAGGTCGTCGCCCGGCTTGCGCTGGAAGATCTGGGCGGCTTCGACGTCCGGGTCTGCGACTCGGGCACCGAGGCACTCGACGCCGTCGAGGCGTTTGCGCCCGACCTCATCCTGCTCGACGTGATGATGCCGCAGATGGACGGTCCCGCCACCCTGAGCGCCCTGCGCAGCACCGATGCGACACGCGACACGCCGGTGGTCTTCATGACCGCCAAGGCCCAGCCCGACGAAGTTGCCGCGTACCGCCGCCTGGGCGCGCTCGACGTGATCATCAAGCCCTTCGATCCGATGACGCTGTGCGACGCCATCCGCGCGATCTGGCAGCGTCATCGCGCCTGAGCGCGCCGACACGCCGCGGCCATCCGTCGAGCGTCCATGCCCGCGCCCGCCCCAACTACGTCGCAGCTGCTGCACTGGTCGACGCTGTTCGGCCTGCACACCAGCCGCCCGGGCATGCCGCCGCGCTTCGTCATCGGCGTCTGCGTGCTGGCGTGGCTGCCGGTCGTGCTGGCGCTGCTCGGCCTCGATCTCGGCCTCGAAGGCGCCGCGGCGCGCATCGCCGCATCCCAGGATCTGCCGGCGTCGGCGGTGGCGCGCGGCATCCACACCCTCTTCGCCTGGACGCTGGCCTGCCTGGCGGGCATGCTGGCGACCTTCGCCATCGGCGTGGCGCGCGCGCGACGCGAGGAGATCGAGCCGTTCCTGCTCGCCACCGTGCTGCCGACGGTCGCCATTCTCGACGCCGGCCAGGCGATGCTCGCCTGGCTGCCGAGCGCCGACGCCGACATCCGCGTGCTGCACTGCGCGACGCTCAGCCGCCTGGTGCTGCTCGGCGGCCTGACCCTGGGCGTCTTTCTCGCCGCCCAGGACCGACCGATCGCGGTCGTACGGCGGCGGGTCGCCTTCAGCGCCCTCGGCTGCGCCCTCGTCGGCCTCGGCGGGCTGCTCTTCCTGATCGCCGGCAGCCCTCCGGCCGCGCTCTTCTGGGACGGCTGGCTGCTGCGACCGTTCGATCTGCCCGGCCTGGTGCTCGGCCTGATCGCGCTCCTGACCGTATTCCCCGCATTCCACCGGGTGCGCCCGACGGTGCTCAACCACACGCTGATCATCACCGCCGTGCCGCTGCTGGTCAGCCAGACCGTCGCGGTCTTCGCCTCGACCCACACCCTCACCAGCGCGTCGATGCTCGAGCGCAGCGCCCACCTGATCGCCTACGTCACCCTGCTGATCGGCACGGTGCTCGACCATCTCCACGCCCAGCGCGTGCGCGCCGACGCGCTGCTCGACATCGAGACCGCGCAGCTCGAGCTGCGTAAGCAGACCCAGGAGCTCGAGCGCGTCGATCGCGAGCTGGTCGAGCAGGCGATGCATCGCGAGCGGGTCGAGCGCTCGCTGCGGATGCTCGAGAAGGCGGTCGAGACGATGAGCCTGGGCGTCACGATCACCGACATGGACGGCCGCATCGTCTACGCCAACCCGGCCGACGCGCGCATGCACGGCTACACCGTCGAGCAGCTGCGCGGCCGCCACGCCAGTATCTTCGGCGCCCCCGGCAGCGCACGCGACGAGCGCCCGCCGACCAGCGGCGAAGCCTGGACCCGCGAGCGCATCAACGTCACCCAGGACGGACGCATCTTCCCGGTGCGGCTGGTTTCCGACATCGTCCGCGACGCCGACAACAACCCGCTGGCGACGGTCACGATCTGCGAGGACATCAGCGAGCGCAAGCGCATCCGTGAGACCCTCGAGCGGCGCGATCGCATTCTCGAAGCGGTCAGCCTGGCGGCGGCGACCTTCCTGACCGACTCGTCGTGGGAATCGAGCGTCGGCCAGGTGCTGCAGCGCCTGGGCGAGGCGACCGGCGTCGACCGGGCCGATCTGCGCGGCATGAGCGACGGCGCCGATGCGCCGCTGCCCACCCCGTACTCGTGGATCTCCACCAACAGCGCGCTGCAGCGCACGCGCACCGGCGACGCCCCTGCG
>JBCCOR010000332.1:0-5708 GCA_039025295.1 Acidobacteriota bacterium | reverse complement strand
GTGGTCGAGAAGGTCGATGTGCGGTTTGACGATGCGCTTGATGTCTGCAAAGTCGATCACCCAGCCGAGCGCCGGATCGATGTCGCCCTCGATGTGGACGGTCACGCGGTAGGAATGCCCGTGCAGATGTCGGCACTTGTGATCGGGCGGGACGTTGGGCAGCCAGTGGGCGGCCTCGAACGTAAAGGTCTTGGCGATTTCCATCATAGGGATCTAAACGGTCGTGGTTCGATCGGCGCCCTCGAGGACCGGCGGCGCGGTGCCCGGGGGCAGCTGGTCGCGCAGCCAGTCGGCGTGATGGCGCAGCACCGCGGTGTAGCCCTCGCGGTAGGTGGGATGCTGAAAGCGGTAGCCGGTCGCGCGCAGGCGACCGCCGTCGCAGCGCTTGTTGGCACCGCGCGTGCGGTCGCTCGAAGCGCTCGGATCGCCCGTCGCGCCGTCGCGATCAACGGCCCGCGGCAGGCCGAGCTGCGCGCGCAGCCAGTCGATGACCGCGTGGCGCGGCGCGGGCGCCTCGTCGACAGCAAGGTAGCACGGCGCCGGGGCTTCGTCACGCATGAGCAGATGCGCCAGCGCGCCGGCGACGTCGTCGCGGTGGATGCGGTTGGTCCACGAGACGGCCCCGCGGTCGAGGATGTCGGCGGCGAGCGCGCGGCGCACCAGCGCCAGGCGATCCGGGCCGTAGATGCCGGCGGCGCGCAGCGCGCAGCCGGCGAACGGCGATGCGTGCAGCCGCGCCTCGGCTTCGAGCAGCACCGCGCCGGTCGGGCGCGCGGGCGCGGGCGGCGTGTCCTCGTCGACCCAGGCGCCGTCGTCGCTGCCGTAGACGCCGGTCGAGGAGACGAAGATCACGCGCTGAACCTGCGGATTCGTCGATGCGAGCGCGTCGAGCAGACGGCCGAGGCCGACGAGGTACGCGCGGCGGTAGAGCGCGACGCGGTCGGCTGCGACGCGGTCGGTTTCGCCGCGGTCGCGCGCGCCGGGCGCGGCGGCGTAGACCACGTGATCGAGATCGGTCGGCAGATGACGCCGATGGGCGTCGCGGTCGGCGAGGTCGTAGATCAGCGGCTGAATGCCCGGCGGCAGCGTCGCGGCGGTGCGCCGAATGCCCCAGACCGCGTGGCCCGCATCGCGCAGGCGGACCGCCAGCGCGCAGCCGACGTCGCCGCAGCCGGCGATCAGAACGCGCGCCATGTGCGCAACCTCGCGACGCGGTTCACGCTTGCCCGTTGTGCCGATGCGGTCGTCGCTCGTACAATGAGGCCATCACGCAACCGTACCCCGCCGCCGCGCCGATACAGGCGGTTCGCCAGGCCCGACGCGCGCAGTCCGGCCCGATCGACGGAAGGAAGCGACCCATGAGCGACGAACAAAACCGAGCCGACGAACGGCGTCATCCCCGGGTGGAGAATCTCCAGCTGGTCCACATGAATCAGTATATCGAGGACGAGGAGAGCCGAGAGCGCCTGGCGACCGGCCGCACGCTCAACCTCTCGCGCGGCGGCATGCGGATCGAGCTCTACGGCAGCGTCCCGCTGCGCTCGCGGGTCAGCCTGTCGGTCGCGCTCGACGATCACATCGTCGAGGTGGCGGGCGAAGTCGCGTATCTCGAGGTGATCGACAACACCAAGTCGGTGATGGGCATCTCCTTCGACGAGCTCTCCGAAGAAACCCAGCGGATCATTCAGAACCACATCGACGAGCGCCTGACGGTCGGCTGAGCCCGTCGCGATCCGCGCGATCGCGATCGGACGCGGGCTCCGCTGGAGCCTCCCAAAACGAAACGCGCCGGACGGCCTGGAGCCGCCCGGCGCGTTGTAGGAAGAGACGCGCCGGACGGCCTGGAGCCGCCCGGCGCGTTGTGGCATCCGGGTATCCCGCGCGCGATCGCCGCGGGCTCAGCGCTTGCTGCCGCCTGCGCCGTCGTCGTCGGACGCGTCGGCCTCGGCGCGCGCGTCGTCGACGCCGATCGCGCGCGTCAGCCACTGCTGCCGGTAGTCGCGCAGCGCCGGCGTGTCGGGGAACGACTCGCCCTCGGCGTACGGATACGCCTGCATCGCGCGGAACGGCAGCGGACCGAGCTGCAGACCCTCGCCGGTGTTGCGGTCGGCGTCTTTGTCCCAGCCGTGGCTCTCGAGGAAGAGCGTCCGCTGCCAGCCCTCGGCGACCGGCGGCAAGGCGCTGGCGTCGAAGCTGAGCGCGATCTCGTCGCCGGGCGCGAGGATGACCGAGCGGTCGTCCGGTGCGTCGAGGAGCGCGTCGACCGCGCCGAAGCGCGTATAGCGTCCCGGCAGCGCCGGGCCCCACGGCGAGATCGCCTGCACGGTCTGGTAGTCGAAGGCGTGCGGACCGTTGGGCGCGTGGCGCACCGGCTTCGAGAAGCCGCGCCAGCGCAGGACGGCGTCGTCGCTGCGCAGCCTGGCCTGTACGATCGGTCGGTCGTCGACGCGGTTCGCATCAGGCGCCCAGGCGATGCGGTCCCAGTGCAGCCACAGGTTGCTGACGATGCGCAGCGTGCGTGCGCCCGGCGGCAGCGGCGGCGTGTCGACCACCATCGTCTTGGTCTTGCCAGGCGGGAAGCCCATCGCCGGCATCAGCGTCTGCCACGTGCCGTCGGCCGTCTCGACCTCGAGCCGCGGCGGCACGTAGGGCCAGGCGGCCTGCGCCGTCGCGAGGTTGAGGCTGGCGTCGGCGGGGAAGATCCAGCCGTCGAGATGCAGGCGGATCGGCCCGTTCGGCGCGGTGCCAAGATCGAGGGTGAAGGTCCACGGCGCGGCCGCGACGCCCTGGTACGGACTGCGCGCGTAGCCGTCGGCGTAGACCTCGTCGCGCGTCGCGACGCGCGCGGTGACGTCGGCGCCGCGGCCGTCGACGGCGCGCGCCAGCGGACGCAGATCGCGCGTCGCGAGCACGCGGCCGGGCTGCGGCGCGTGCGCCGGCGCGTTCGGATCGGGCACGATGCGCAGATCGCTCGCGACCTCGACGCCGATCGGATGATCGACCACCCACAGGCGCACGAGATCGAAGAACGCGGCTTCCCACAGCTCCTCGGTGATGCGCAGCGGATAGCGGCCGTCCTCGGTCGCGACCAGGCCGTCGAGGCGCACGAGCTCTTCGGGATTGCTCGCGATCCACGCGTCGGGGCCGGCGGGCAGGCCGAGCGGCGCGCCCCACAGGAGATCGGTGAGGAAGACGAATTCGCGGCCGTTCCAGACGTAGACGAACGGGCAGCTGCCCTTGAGCAGCTGCTCCTCGACGAGGCGCTGCTCGCCGGCGACGTCGAGGCGGTTCTGCGGCACGCCGTTGGTCCACACCACGCGCAGCGTCTCGGCGGTCGCCTGATCGCCGAGGCCGAGATGGACGATGTCGCCCTCGGCCTCGCGGAACTGATAGGCCGTGCCGGCCCGCACCTCGACCACCGCGCCGACGCCGAAGACGTTGTTCTTGCTGCTGCCGCGGGTCAGGCCGCGCAGCGACACGCGCAGCCAGCCGTTGGCGTTGCCGCCGTCGTTGCGCAGCTGGACGAGGCCGTCGGGGCCGGCGGCGATCAGGTCGAGATCGCCGTCGCCGTCGAGATCGTCGGTGGCGAGCGCGGTCGCCGATGCGGGGCCCTGCTCGATCGTCTGGGCGATCATCGCGATCCTGGCGCGCCGGGTGAGCACGGTGACGCCGTCGACGCCGGCGATCGCCAGATCGAGGCGGCCGTCGTTGTCGGCGTCGAGCGCGATCAGGTCGTGCGCGGCGGCCGACGGCAGGCCGGCGAGCGGCCAGCGGCGGAAGCTGCCGTCGTCCTGGCCGCGCAGGGCGATCACGCCGTCGTCGCCGGCGGTGACGACGTCGGGACGGCCGTCGCCGTCGTAGTCGGCCGCGACCAGCGCACGATGCGCGCCGGCGACCGCGGCCAGGGCGTCGTCCGCGCGCGCGGCGAAGCGGCCCTGGCGCAGGTTGTCGAGCCACACCAGGCCGCCGGGGCCGGCGGCGATCAGGTCGAGATCGCCGTCGCGGTCGAGATCGGAGGCGGCGAGATCGGCCGCCGTGCCGGCTGCCGCCGCGCCGGGCGCCGGTGCGCTTGCCGCGGGCAGGGCGTCGGCGGTGACGTCGTCGAGCGGACCGTCGAGCGCGTTGCGCCAGAGCGTGACGCGCCCGTCGCGCGCGACGGCGGCGAGATCGAGATCGCCCTCGATGTCGAAGTCGATGCCGACCAGCGCGTCGGCGGCGAGCGCGCCCAGACCGAGCTGGTCGTCGAACGCGGCGAAGCCGCCATCCTCGAGGCCGCGCCAGGCCAGCGCGCCGGCCGGACCCGCGCCGACCAGGTCCATGCGGCCGTCGTTGTCGAGATCGGCCGCGCGCAGCGTGGTCAGGTCGTCGCGCGCGGGCAGCTCGGTCGGGTTCTGCCAGTCCTTGGCGGCGAAGCGCAGCTCGAGCGCGGCGCCGGCGTCGCCGGATGCGGCGCGCACGCGCGCGACGTCGGGCTTGGCGTCGCCGTCGAAATCGGCGATCGCCAGCGCGCGACCGGCGGTCGGACGCGGATCGATCACCGCGCCGACGAAGGTCAGCGGCTTGGGTGCACCGAAGACGGTCGGCGAGGGCTCGTCGACGAAGTTGCGCACCGGAATGCCCTGGATGCCGGTGCGCAGCTCGCGCAGGCTCTCGCGGTACATCGGCGTGACCTTGAGCACGTTCTCGAGCCGCAGCGCCGGCACGCGCACGCCGTCGAGATCGTCGCCGCCGGCGGCGCTGAGCGCGTCGATCACGCCCGCGTGCGCCCGCTGGGCGAGCTCGGGCGCCTGCCACACCAGCTCGCCGATGCGCTGGAAGGCGCCGGTGGCGGCCGTGCGGTCGTCCCGGGCGATGGCGCGCTGGCCCTGGGCGAGGAGCAGCACGAGGTTCTCCGGCCGCAGCGCGACCAGGCGGTCGAGGGCGCGGTCGGCGGCCGCGTCGGCGGCGGCTTCGTCGAGCGCGGCGCGGTTGGTGGTGGCCAGCTGATGGAGCGCGAAGAGCCGCTCGAGATCGTCGGGATCGGCCGCGACCGCCTGCTCGAGGCGGCTCAGCGCACCGGCCAGGTCCTGGCCCGACCACTGCAGGATCTCGGCTTCGATCGCCAGCAGATCGGGACGATTCGGGGCGAGCGCGAGGGCGCGCTCGATCGCGCTGCCGGCGTCGTCGTACTGCTGGCGGCGCAGATGCGCGATCGCCAAGTTGGCGTGCGGCAGCGGATCGCCGGGCACCAGCTCGATCAGCGACGCGTAGAGCGCGGTGGCGCGCTCGGGCGCCTCATTCTCGAGCTCGGCGAAGGCGTCGTCGCGCAGCTGCATCGCCTCGGGCGACGGCGGCGCGGCGACCGCGCCTGCGCTGCCCAGGAGCAGGGCGAACGCGAGCGCGGCGGCGAACGGCGCGGCGCGGCGCGGCTCAGGCGACATCGCTGTGCCAGTGCTTGTAGAGGTTGAGATGGAAGAGCAGCGCCTGGCGCACGAGCTTGGGCATGCGCGCCAGATCGCCGCTCTGGATCAGGCAGTTGACCTTGAGGAAGAACGCCACCTGGCCGTCGAGCGAGCGGACGTTGTCGGCCATCAGCACGACGAAGAGCTTGCGGCGGCGATCGCTGGGCAGGCGATCGAGCGGCTTGAGCGGTTCGAACGGCGGCGCCGACGCCTTGTCGACCCGGATCAGCAGGATGCCGATCTCGCTGCCGGTGTCCTCGAGCACGT